>JACCVK010000144.1 GCA_013698195.1 Actinomycetota bacterium
CAGCTCTCCGTACACCGCGCCGTAGCCGCCGCGCACGCCTTCTCCACGGACACCGTCGCGCGTCACGATCCCCTGCCGCTCGAGTAGGAGCTCGGCGAGCGCACGCCGGTCCGGGGCCTGGGGGAAGAGGGACGCCGCCGGTGCCCAGCGACCTTGCGTCGGCGATGCGAGCACAGCTCTCGTGCGGGAGAAGCGTCGCGCACGACGCTCAGGTCGCGGGGCCTCGTACCGTCGGCTTGCGCGCAACGGTGCCCATGAGTCGTTCGTGACCTCTCCCGCCCAGACCAGATCCCAGAGCGCTGCTAGCACGTCGGCTGGATCGAGCTCCGTCGTCGACACGAGATCGGGCCAGAAGAGCGCGCCCTGCGCGAGTGCCGCCCGCACGGCGACGTGCGCCGCGCCCTCGGGTGCTGCCTCGGCAGGCGGCTGACCGAGAACCACCGCGTCTTCGCGGAAGTACACAGCCACTCGGTCGAGGCCCGCGCCGACCCAGATCACCTCCCCGGAGGCGCAAAGCGCGTCGAGATCGGCCGGCCGGTAGGACGGAACGCGCCGCGGCAGCACGTCTGACTCCCACAGCGGAACCGGCAGCGGAAGTGCCTGGAGCGGGACGAGCGCCTCGCGCAACGTCTGACGGCGACCGATGCCATGCCACGAAGGCAGGAACCTGCCGAACGCAGCCTGCTCGGCGGGCTCGACTTCGCGCCGCAGCGTCGCGAGCGTCGCCCGCCTGATGCGGCGCAAGACGTCTGGGTCGCACCACTCGCGCTCCGTCCCGCCGGGCCGCAGCTCGCCGCGTACGAGCCGATCTTCGGCCTCGAGCCCCTGCAGGACCGGCTCGAGGCGCTCGATCTCGAGGGCGAACCGCGAGGCGGCCTCACCGCTGGTGAACGGACCATGCGTCTTCGCATAGCGTGCGAGGATGACCGTGAGCGGCTCCGCGACCGGCTCGAGGAACGCATCGGGGAGCCCGCCGGGCGGAACGACTCCGAACGCGTCTCGATAAAGACCCGAGTCCTCGACTGCGAGCAGCACCTCGTCCCCGGCTAGCCGAATCCTGAGCGCGCGGCGCTCTCTGACAAGCGTCTCGGCGAAGCCGGCGTCGGCCTCGTCGGGCCTCAGATGTCCGCTCCGCCGAAGCAGGTCGTGCAGCTCGTCGGCGTTTCGCGGCGGAGGTAGGAGCGACTCCGCAACCTGCTCGATCGCGTCCGCGTCGAGCAGATCCCGAAGCTCCTCGACGCCCATGAGCTCACGCAACAGATCGCGATCGAGGGACAGCGCCTGTGCGCGGCGCTCGGCCGGCGGCGTGTCGTCCTCGTACATGTAGGTCGCGACGTAGTCGAAGAGGAGCGACGCTGCGAAGGGAGACGCCGAAGCCGTCTCGACCTCGACCAGGTCGAGCTCGCGGGTCTGGACGCCGCGCAGGATGCCGCGGAGCGCGGCGAGGTCGAAGACGTCCTGCAGACACTCCCGATACGTCTCGAGCACGATCGGGAACTGTGGATAGCGACGCGCGACTTGTAGCAGGTTCTGGGCCTTCAGCCGCTGCTGCCAGAGCGGCGTCCGCTGGCCCGGACGACGGCGCGGGATGAGCAGCGCGCGCGAAGCGTTCTCCCGAAAGCGGGCGCCGAAGAGCGCAGATTGCGCGAGCTCGCCGACGACGAGATCCTCGAGCTCGTCAGGGTCGATGAGCAGATCGGAGACCGGGGGTGGCACGTCCGAGTCGGGGAAGTGGAGCGCGATGCCGTCGTCCGACCACAGCGACTGCGCGTCGATGCCGAGCGTGTCGCGCAGCCGTGCCGCAAGCGCCATTGCCCAGGGCGCATGCACGCGACCGCCGAACGGGGTCAGGACGCATACGCGCCAGTCGCCGATCTCGTCCCGGAAGCGCTCGACGACGAGCGCGCGATCGGACGGAACCACGCCCGTCGCACCTTCCTGATCGCGCAGGTAGGCGACGAGATTCGCCGCGGCTCGTCGCTCGAGGTCGTATTCGGACTGGAGCCGCTTGCGTGCGTCATCATCCGAGAGCGCCACGAGCTCGCGGGTCGCGCGTCCGATTCGCTCTCCGAGCTCGGCCGGCCGACCGACCCCTTCGCCTTTCCAGAAAGGCGCGATGCCCGGCACGCCCGGAGCCGGCGAGACGAGCACGCGATCGCGCGTGATCGACTCGATCCGCCAGCTTGACGCCCCGAGCAAGAAGGTCTGTCCCTCCCGCGCCTCGTACACCATCTCCTCGTCGAGCTCGCCGACGCGTCCGCCGCCGTCCACGAGATGCACGCCGAAGAGGCCGCGGTCGGGGATCGTTCCCGCGTTCGTCACGGCGAGCTTCCGAGCGCCCGATCGTCCACGCACCACCCCTGCTGTCCGATCCCAGACGATGCGCGGTCGCAGCTCGGCGAACTCGTCCGACGGATAACGGCCGGCCAGCATGTCGAGGACGTTCTCGAGTGTCGCGCGCGTGAGCTCGGCAAATGGATACGCACGCCGTGCGAGCGCGTGGAGCTCGTCGACGGCTATCTCCTCGTCGGCGCAGATCGCGACGATCTGCTGCGCAAGAACGTCGAGCGGGTTCCGCGGAATGTGCGTCTCCTCGATCTCACCGGCGCGCATCGCCTTCGCCACGACGGCGCACTCGAGCAGGTCGGCTCGGAACTTGGGGAAGATGCGGCCCTTGGAGACGGCCTCGAGCGAGTGCCCCGCGCGGCCGATGCGCTGAAG
>JACCVK010000163.1 GCA_013698195.1 Actinomycetota bacterium
TCGCGAACGTGCTCGCCAGGTTCCGACCGCCGGCCCGGACGCGCACGCGGTAGCGGGCGACGCCGTCGCGGGTGACGCGAAGGTCGATGCCAGGGATCATCGTCGTCCCTCCTTCGTCGGTTGTCGCGCCTTCGGCGCGGGGTGACTCAGCGAAAACGAGCCTACCAGGGCGGGCTGGAACGTACGCTTCCGCGCGGGCGCGGCGTCGGTTCGGGTGACTCAGCATCGCTCGTCCCCGCCGCGCCCTAGTCCCACAGCCTCGAGCCATCCGGCAACTGGCGCCCGGCAGGACCGCGCACCGCCGGCGCAAACCGCCGCCGCCGATCGGCGACGAACCGCTCGAGCTCGACGCGCTCGATCCGACTGGTGCGCGGTCCGAGCTCGACTTCCCCGAGAACGCCGGCCGAAAGCCACCGCTTCACCGTCGTGAGCGAGACGCCGAGCTCGGCGGCGACGTCGCTGCGCGTGAGGAGCTCGAGGCGACGGTCGCTCATGCGCCGTCCTCGCTGGCGTGCAGCGCGACGCGCCAGAGGATCGTCCGCCCGTGCGCCCCGACTCGCGATATGAGCTGTTCGCGCTCGAGCACTCCATCGCACTCCGCACGGAGCGCTCCCCCATCGCCGCCCAGCGCCTCAGGAATGGCCTGGAAAGTGGGAGCGGTTCCGTGGGCGCCTCACCACCGAGTGCACGGACGCGGACGAGCAACTCGATCGCGCTCCACAACTCGCATGTCGACTCGAGCGACTTCTCCGGCAGAGCGGCGAGGAGGATGGACGGCGGCGAGAGCAGTCCGGCTTCCAGCATCGCGCGGCGCTTCCATCGCGGGAGCTCACCTCGCCCGAGCCAGTCGAAGACGCCTGAGACGGCCGCCGCGTAGATCACCGCGAGCGGGGCCGGGGCCTCGTGCCCTCCTACTCGAACGCGCCAGCGCCCATCGTCTGCGATCTCGACGATCGCGGAGCACGTCTCGTTCGCAAGCTCCCACGACTGCGGATCCCGCCTCTCCGGGTCGAGGCGGGCGCGCCCGAGCACGAAACGTGCAAAGGCATGGTCGGCGTCGAGAGCGACGAGTCTGTCGCCGCTGACGATCTCGCCCTGTCCATAGGAGACGGCTGACGTCGGTCCATAGGGGACGTCCATAGGGGACGTCCATAGGGGACGGCTCACTGAGGAGTCCCCTATGGCGTCCCCTAAGGTCCCCTCTGGACACAGAGGCTCATCCCGCTGATCGCTTGTCAACGGGCCGCCCGTCTCGCGCAGGATGCGGAAGCAGAAGTCGTTGTCGCTCTCGCCGCGGCGACGGAGCCGCGGCTGTGCGGCCGGCTCGACGCTCACGCCGCCGCCCTGATCGGCTGAAACCGCCCTAGCGGCGGTCTCGGTAAGTCAGGGTCGGCGGATCGACGAGCCGGCGCTCTTGCGCGCGTGCGCCGCCCACGCGGACCGGAGCGTGGGCATCGGCTCGAGTTCGAGCGAAGGGCCGACACCCGCGCCGCGACGTACGGCACCCGTGTCCGACGAAGTTTCTCGATGCTCATCCGCATCCCGAGCGTCTCACGTCTCCGCCACCATCGCCCCCGCGGATCGTGAGCGGCGGTAATGCAGGCGGCGACCGCGAGCTTGCCCCTTTGCTCGAGCAACTGCGATTCGCGCGGGTTGCACCACGAGGCGATCGCAAGCATGGCCGCAAGATCGAGCGACTGATCGTCGCTCATCGCGGGGGGGCTCACGGGGGAAAGAGAGTCGATGACATCGGGATGCACGTCGGAGTCTGAACGGTCGGGCAGACAGCAGACCCCCAAGAACGACGTGAGCCCGCTCCCGCGGGCCACACGCCGGCATACCCATGTCCTCGAGTGCCCGAGTGTAGTGCCCGAGTCGGCCGACGCCATCGCGGGCCACGAGCCCTGCGGTAAAGGTGCTCATTTGGCCCGAAGTGGGCCGGGTGAGCATGTTTGGCGACCGGCGTCCGTGAGTCTCCCGCTCGCCGCGCGGCCACGAGGAGCGCGGTTTGCCTGTGCAAGGCTCCAGGTCGTGCCACCGACGCTCGAGATTCCGAACTGGCTCGCCGAGCTCGCGGCTCACGACGATCCGCCCACCGTGATCGACGACGAGCTCCTCGGGCGGCTCGAACGCGTCGGCGTCGAGAAACTCGTGCCGGTCGTGGGAACAGACATTGTGCCGGACGAGGATGGAGCTCGGGCGACCGCGATCGGGGTTCAGGTTCCGGGCGTCGGCGTCGCCGACTCGTTCGAGCACGAGGCCGCACCGGTGCTGGCCGCGTTCGATCGCCTGGTCACCTTCCTCGAGCGCTTCGACAAGCTGCGCCGGCTCAGGCTCGCCGCGATCGACATGCGGCTCGTCGAGCAAACAGCCCGGGCGCTGCTCGAAGTTCCGGCCACCGTCCGCCTGTCCAAACGCGTGCTTGAGACCGGGCTCGTCGTCACGTACGCCCGCCCCTACCTCGACTCGAACAGGTCGGGCGGCGTCGGCGGTCGCTGGCGTCCGCCGAGCGGGGCCGATCGCGAGTTCCACCACTGGGTGATCGACGAGCTCCGCGACACCTACCACGCACATGCGGACCGATCGCCGCGCCGGACGATCACCGACACCGCCGCGATGCTCGGGGTCGAAGGTCCTCCAACGTACGCTGAGGCGTGGTGGAGCCTCACCGACTCCGAGCTCGAGAAGCTTGCCGAGCTCGCAGGCAAGCAGGCCGAGCGGTTCGAGGCTGCCGCGGTCGAGGCCGGCCGTGAGCTTGGCGAGGCCCGCGGCCAGTAGGACCGCACCCGCGCCTCGTCCTCAGAGCTCGCGAACGACCTCGCCCGTCTGCTCCTCCCACCAGGCCGCGAACGTCGAGCGGT
>JACCVK010000178.1 GCA_013698195.1 Actinomycetota bacterium
AGACCGACGTCGGCGAAGCGGTCGTGACGCTGCTCGCACCGGTCCAGGAGCGGTATCGCGAGCTACGCGGCGACGAGGGAGAGCTGAGACGCCTGCTCGCCCTCGGGGCGGAGAAGGCGCGGGAGGCATCGGCGCCCACGATCGCCGCGATGTACGAGCGCATGGGTTTCGTACGCATTCCCTGACCGCGCCGGGGGGTGCGGAGCCGGCGATAGCGACGAAAGCCGATCACCTCGCTGCCCGCCGAAGCTCGTCGATCTCGGGACCGCTGAGCTCGCGCCACTCTCCCACGCGAAGATCGCCGAGACCGAGGCCCGCGTAGCGGCTGCGATGCAGCCGCAGTACCGGGTGGCCAACGGCGGCGCACATCCGCTTGACCTGATGCTTGCGACCCTCGTGCAGGGTGAGCTCGAGGACGGTGGTACTCGGCCTCGTCTCGAGCAGGCGCGCTTGCGCGGGCGCCGTGATGCCGTCCTCCAGCTCGACCCCGTCGCGTAGCTCCTCGAGGGCTCCCTCTCCGGGCGAGCCTTCGACCTCGACGTCGTAGACCTTCGCGACGCCGTAGCGCGGGTGGGCCAGCCGGTGTGCGAGCTGCCCGTCGTTGGTCAGCAAGAGGGCACCGGTCGTGTCTGCGTCCAGGCGGCCGACCGGGACGACGCGGGCAGCATGCTCGACAAGGTCGACCACGGTCGGACGGCCGAACGGATCGCTCGCGGTCGTGACGACCCCGGGCGGCTTGTGCAGAAGCACGTACGCGAGCTCGTGTGCCTCGACGCGGTTGCCGTCGACCTCGACGATGTCGCCGGCGCGGACTCGCGTGTGCAGCTCACCGAGCTCGCCGTTCACGTAGACGCGCCCCGCGGAGATCAAGTCGTCCGCGCGCCGCCGCGAGGCGACGCCGCTCCGCGCGAGGTAGGCATTCAGGCGCACCGGTGCATTGTCGCGTCGCTAGGGTTCGCCGGTGCCCAGCAGGGAAGAGAGGCTCGACGGGCTCGCCGAGCTCGCCGTCTTCGGCGCGAACGTGCAAGAAGGGCAGTACGTCGCCGTCACGAGCTACATCGGGAAAGAGGCGCTGACGCGCAAGGTGGCGGAGGTTGCCTACCGTTCGGGAGCCCGCTACGTCGACGTCGTGTACTTCGACCAGTGGGTGAAGCGCGAGCGAATCGCTCACGCTGACGAGGAGTCGCTCGACTTCGTGCCGCCGTGGCTCCGCGACCGGCTCCTGTTTCTCTCCGACGACCACGCTGCTCGCATCACGCTCTCGGGACCGCATGCTCCGCATGCCCTCGACGGCCTCGATCCGGCGCGAGCCGGACGCGACCTCCTGCCGTATCTGCCGGAGTCCGGCGAGGTCGTGAACAAGCGAACCACCAACTGGACGATCGTCCCGGCGCCGACACCTGCCTGGGCGGGGGCCGTGTACCCGGATCTCGACCGGGACGAGGCCGACGAGAAGCTCTGGGAGGCCGTGTCGCACATCTGCCGGCTCGACGCGCATGATCCGAAGGCGGCTTGGACCGAACGGATCGAGGAGTTGAAGGCGAACGGCGCCCGGCTCACCGAGCGACGCTTCGACGCGATGCGGCTTCATGGGCCCGGCACCGATCTCACGGTTGGCCTGCTGCCGTCCTCGTCCTGGCACGCGGGCGACTTCACGACGGTGGACGGCCTCCGCCACTACCCCAACATCCCTACCGAGGAGACGTTCACGACGCCGGATCCGGAGCGAGTCGATGGCCACGTCACGGCCACGATGCCGCTCGAGCTCTACGGGACGATCATCAAGGGCATCAGGGTCGAGTTCGAAGGCGGACGAGCGGTCAAGATCGACGCGGACGAAGGCGCCGAGGCGCTGCGCGCGGTCGCTGCGAAGGACGAGGGTGCGAGCCGCTTAGGCGAGCTCGCGCTCGTCGACGGCCAGGGTCGCATCGGTCCGCTTCGAACCGTCTTTCTCGACACGCTGATCGACGAGAACGCCGCCTCGCACATCGCGCTTGGCCACGGCTACGAGTCGCCGGTCGAGGACGAGGCGGATCGCGCACGCGTGAACCGCAGCAAGGTGCACGTGGACTTCATGATCGGCAGCCCTGAGCTCAACGTCGACGGGATCACACGGGACGGCGACGCGGTTCCCGCGCTGCGAAACGGCGCCTGGCAGATCTGACTCGACCCGCCGCTCTACGACGCACGCGCCGACGCCACTTCGACGAGACGATCGCGGAGCTCCTCGGTCGATTCGCCGAGATCGTCCAGTCGCGGCAGCGCAGCGAGGCTCTCGAGGGCGAAGACGCGCTCGAAGAGCGGCGTCGTGCGGTAGCGGATCGCGCCGCCCGGCGATCCCTGCTCCGGGTGCCCGCGGCCGGCTTCGGCGATGAGCCCGCGCTCGGCGAGGCTCGCAACCGTTGAATCCGCTGAGACACCGCGGATCCGCGCGATCTCCGGACGCGAGCACGGCCCGAGGTACGCAACGATCGCGAGCGTCTCGTGCGCCGCCTGCGAGAGTCCGCGCTCGACGGGGCGCTCGAACAGCCGGGCGCACGCGCCGGCCGCGGCGCGCGAGGCGCGAAAGGCGTAGCCGCCGGCAACCTGTTCGAGCACGATTCCGCTGCGTCCCTCGCGGTAGCGCTCTCCGAGGACACCGAGCGCGGTTTCGATCCGCACCGGATCGTCCTCCGTCGCGTCGGCGAGCTCGACGACCGACAGCGGGGCAGAGGCAACGACGAGGAGTGCCTCGACCGTCTGTGCGAGACGATCGACCGGGTCGGAGACGATCAGGCGGAGCGGGCTGTCCATGCGAGAGTCCTTTCCTCGTCGGCTTTCGATACGCGAATCGGAGCGAAGGGTGCGGCCTGGCTGAGCGCGATCTCGCCGGCCTTGCGGAGCTCGAGCAGCGCAAGGAACGCGACCGCTTGCTCGACGCGCGACAGACCGGTGATCTCGGAGTCGAAGTCGAAGCGACGCCGGCGGGCGAGGACGGCGCGGAAACGCTCGAGGAACTGCGAGACGGGCGGAAAGCGGAGAGCCATGTGCTCGAGCGACACGTTCGGCGGATATGACGCCAACCCTCGCAGCGCATCACCGAGAGCATTCGCGTCCTGCGGGGCCAGCCTGCGCTCGAGCCGTGGTGCAAGCGGAGACGGCCCGAGCCGATACCACCGGTCGCCTTCGGCGGCGAGGCGCTCGCGGATCCAGGCTGCCGCGTCCTTCATCCGCCGGTACTCGGCAAGTCGTCGTGCGAGCTCCTCGGCGGCCTCCTCGGGCTCGAGTGCCTCGAGCTCCGCAGCCTCGTCAGGGAACAGGCCTCGCGCCTTGAGCTCGAGCAAGGCCGAGATGAGGACGAGAAACTCACCGCAGGCGTCGAGATCGATCTCGTCCCGCTCGGCGAGCCGCTCGAGGAACGAAAGCACGATCGCTGCCACGTCGACCTCGCGCGGCTCGAGGGCCTCCTTGAGCAGCAACGTCAGAAGGAGGTCAAACGGGCCTTCGAAGGCGTCGAGATCGAGCTCGAGCTCTCGCACGAGGGTCTGCTCCACAGGCGAAGGCTAGCCAGGTAACCGGATGGGTCTAGGCCGGTTAGAGACCTCCCAGCTCAAGGGCTCGGCGGGCGTAGGGACTCCCCGAGCTCGACGGCTTCGTCGAGCGTGAAGTCGCCCTCGAGCCGGAATGCGATGTCGTCGTCTTGCCAGAGGAGCACGTTGCCCGCGAGCCGTATCGAATCCTCGATCACGTTTCCCCGCTCGTCGAGGAGGAGCACGACGTGCGGCGAGCCGCTTAGGTAGAAGGCAGGGGAACCGTCGACCAGGGTCTCCTCGAGCGACGAGTCGCGGCCGACGACCTTCTTCGCGATGAGGCGCCGATCCACCATGAGCTGCGGGGTCTGCGAGACAAGCAGGCGAACATCGTCGAGCGGCCCGTAAACGAACCACGCCATCGGGCGCTCACCGAGCAGATACACCCGGTCGGGACGTCGCTCGAGCTCTCGCAGCCGGAGTCCGACGCGACGGCGTGCCTCGTCCAGCGTGACGGGCTCTCCCAGCGTCGTCTCGTCGAGCGCGCCCTCGACCGCCGGCAGCTCGTCCACGAGCTCGATCTGCTCACCGCCCAGGTTGAGGATGCGGAGGAGCGCCGAGCGCGCATCCGGCACGGCAAGCGTCGCGGCGAGCGCGGCGAGCAGCACGAGGGCGACGGCGAGTGAGACTCGCCGGCGGCTGCCTGCCCATGCAGCCTGGCGGGACGCCCGCGGCTCGATCCGCCCGAGCACCGACGACACGACGTCAGGCGCTAGGGGCACGTCGAGCTCGCGTCCGAGCGAGCGCAGCGCCTGCTCGAGACCGTTCATGCGTCCACCTCCTCGCGCAGCCGCGCGAGAGCCCGAGCCGTGCGCGACTTCACGGTGCCGCGGCGGACACCGAGGACCTCCGCCGTCTCCTCCTCCGAGAGCTCGAGGAAGTAGCGGCACGCGAGCACGTCGCGATCCCGGTCGCTCAAGCCCTCGACCGCGCGGAGGAGCTCTTCGCGCCGCTCCCGCCCGAGCGCGGCCCCCTCCGGCGACGGGGCCGCGTCTCCCGAAGGTTGGGCCGCGGTCGCGCGCAGCGGCAGCTCGATGCGTCGGCGCTCCGACCGCCGGCGGTTGTGGGCTTCGTTTGCGACGATCCGCAAGAGCCAGGGCTTGAACGGCGCGCCTGCTCGAAAGCGGGGCAGCGCACGCCACGCTTTGACGAACGCCGTTTGCACCGCGTCCTCGGCATCGGCGGCGGAGCCGGTCAGGAGGTACGCGGTCCGAAACGCGAGTGACTGGTACGTTCGCATGAGCTCCTCAAAGGCGCGCTCGTCTCCAGC
This sequence comes from Actinomycetota bacterium, assembly GCA_013698195.1. Classification (GTDB taxonomy): domain Bacteria; phylum Actinomycetota; class Thermoleophilia; order Gaiellales; family Gaiellaceae; genus GMQP-bins7. The sequence goes on from JACCVK010000178.1 coordinate 4,840, forward strand.
TCTCGCACGCTCTGCGAGCGCGATGTCTTGTGGCGGCCGGCCCTCCACCGCCCTGTTCTACACGCCCCGCTTCGAAAAGGTTCCAGGGCGGTGGAGGTTCCGTGCGCGCGCTAGCGCGGCAGCGCCGTCGGCCGCCAGCGCCTCCGAGCCCCGAGCGTGGCCGCTGCAAGCAGCGCCGCGACGAGTGCGACGAGTGCGAGCGGGAGCACGGGGAAGGACTCGAACGTGCCGCCTCCTCCCGGCGAGTCGGCGATCGTCTCGGGTCCGAAGGTCAGCCTGGAGTCGCCGAAGCCGCTGTCCACCACGACGTTCCACTCTCCCGCGGATGGGAAGACGACGTCCGCCTCGTAGATCCCGGTCTCCACCGTCTCGACCGCGATGAACTGCTGTGCGTCGCCGCTGCCGCTGTCGCGGATCGTCACGACAGGCGTCAACCCGCCGAGCGGCGTCATGCCGTGTTGCAGGATCTTGATCTCCGGATTCCAGGTGTCTCCGGGGCCGAGCCCGGTCGGCAGCGAGCTGACTCCGACGGTCGCCCAGCCACCCGCGGATGCGGTCCCGGCAACGGCAAGAGCGGCCACGAGAGCCGAAAGCACGATCAGGTGACGCATGGATCCTCCTTCCTCGACTTGCCCGTGATACACCGCGGCGTCGAGAGAGGTTCCTACGGGTGCGGGCGGACGCGCTCCTTGGGTATCGCCATCGTCTTCGGCTTCGGCGGCGTGACGCCCTGCCCGCGTCGCCACCTCCGCTGCCACCAGACGAAGAACGCGGCCGACGCCACGATCGCGATACCTGCGACCCACACGTTGAGGCGCACACCGGCGATCTCGTGCGACGGGTCGACGCGGAGCGTCTCGATCCAGAGGCGACCGATGCTGTAGATGAAGACGTAGAGCGCGAAGAGGTTGCCGGGTCGCAGCCTGAAGCGGCGCTCGACGAGCAGCAGCACACCGGCGGCGGTGAAGCACCACAGCGCTTCGTAGAGGAAGGCCGGATGAAACGTCTCGCTCTCGATGTGGTCGATCGGGCGGTTGTCGGCCGAGATCTCGAGCCCCCACGGGAGGTCGGTCGGGCCGCCGAAGAGCTCCTGGTTCCACCAGTTACCGAAGCGGCCGATTCCCTGCGCGACCAGGAGCCCGGGTGCAACGCAGTCGAGGAGGGCAGGAACGTTCGCGCCGGAACGCTTGGCCACGATCGCACCGACGATGACTCCAAGCCCGATTCCGCCCCACACCCCGAGGCCGCCCTTCCAGATCGCAAACGGTCCCCACCACTCGTCCGGTAGCTCGTCCCAGCTCGTGACCACGTGGTAGAGACGCGCGCCGATTATTCCGAAGGCGACGCCCCAAACGGCAAGCCGGAAGATGAGATCCCAGTCGCCGCCGCGCCGCGTCCAGCGGATGCCGCTGATGACGACCGCCGCGACGATCGCGACGAGGAGCGTCAGGCCGTAGAAGTGGATCGAGAACGGTCCGAGCTCGAGGGTGCTCGACCCCGGCGACGGGATGGAGGCCAGCGAGAGAGAAGCGAGCGCCGACATCGGACGCCCATTCTGCCGATGCCCAGGGCTAGGTGCGCAGGGCTAGACACCTATCGAACCCGGTCAAGGGAGCGGGGGG
>JACCVK010000181.1 GCA_013698195.1 Actinomycetota bacterium
GACGACGCTCTCGCGCATCGTCGCGGAGACGAGCGGCGCCGCCTTCGAGGAGCTCTCTGCGGTATCGGCAAGGGTCGACGACGTCCGCGCGGTGATGGCGCGGGCGCACGACCGGCTCGGGGGCAACGGCCGGCGCACCATTCTGTTCATCGACGAGATCCATCGCTTCAACAAAGCTCAGCAAGACTCGGTGCTGCATGCGGTCGAGGACGGCCTGGTAACCCTGATCGGTGCGACGACGGAGAACCCGTACTTCGAGGTCAACTCGGCGCTCCTCTCGCGTTGCACCGTGATCGAGCTCGTCGCGCTCGACGACGAAGCACTGGCGGAAGTTGTCCGCCGCGGAGCCGTAGCACTCGCTGCGGCAATTCCGGACGAGCTCGTGGCGCTCGTCGCCGCGCGGGCCGGTGGCGATGCTCGCAGCGCGCTGCAGATCCTCGAGCTCGCGCTCGATACGGCCCGCGCCGAGGACGAGCCCATCGGCGAAAGCCACGTTGTCGACGCCGCGCGTAAGCGCCCTTTTCTCTACGACCGCAAAGGCGACCAGCACTACGACTTCGCCTCGGCTTTCATCAAGTCGATGCGCGGCGGCGACGCCGATGCAACCGTCTATTACCTCGCCGCGATGCTCGAGGCAGGGGAAGATCCCCGCTTCATCGCGCGAAGGATGGTCATCCTCGCGTCCGAGGACGTGGGTAATGCTGACCCACGCGCGCTCGAGGTAGCTGTCGCGGCGGCGCATGCGCTCGAGCTCGTCGGACTGCCCGAGGCGCAACTCAACCTCTCCCAGGCAGCCATCTATCTCGCTCGCGCGCCGAAGTCGAGCGCGTCCGCCACGGCGATCTGGGACGCGCGCCGAGATGTTCGAGAGCTCGGGAACGTCCGTCCGCCCGCCATGCTTCGCTCCACCGGCCACAAGCAGGCCGCGCAAGCCCGTGGACACGGAGACGGCTATGTCTCTCCGCATGCAGACCCCTCAGGATTCGCGCTCGAGTACCTCCCGGAGCCGCTGCGCGGCCGCCGTTACTATCGCCCCTCGGGAGCCGGCGACGAAGCCGGCGACGACACCGCCGAGGGGGAACATGGCCGTACGGACAGGTGAGAAGGCGCCCGAGTTCGATCTCGAGGTGGGCCAGAACGAGCGTGTGCGGCTCTCCGACCTCCTCGGGCGCTCGAACGTCCTGCTGGTGTTTCATCCGTTCGCGTTCACTCCAGTGTGCGAGGACGAGGCACTCGACCTCCAACAGAATCTCGAGTCGTTTCGAAACGCTCAGACGGAGATCGTGCTCGTGTCCTGCGACTCGCCTCCCGCGCGCCAAGCGTGGAAGCGAGAGCTTGAGGCCGACTACGTCTTCGCGTCCGACTTCTGGCCGCACGGCGCAGCGGCGAAGGCATACGGGGTGTTCAACGAGGCGAATGGATCGCCGCATCGCGGCACGTTCCTCATTGCGAAGGACGGCACCGTCGTCTGGTCATTGGTGAAGTTCGACGACGAGCGGCGAACCGAGATGGTTCCGGAGTCGCTCGAGACGCTCCGAGCCGTTTGACGCTTCCCGGGTGACGCTCGCATGTGAGGAGTGGGGCGAGCCGGGTGCCCCGCGGATCGTGTGCCTGCACGGCGTGACGAGCCACGGTAGGCACTTCGCGAAGCTCGCCGAGGAGGCGCTCAGCGGTTTCCGCGTTCTTGCCCCGGATCTCCTGGGCCACGGCGCTTCGCCGTACGAACCGCCCTGGAGCATCGCCGCCCACGTCGGCGCAGTCGTAGGCACCGCCGGTACCGAGCCCGCGATGCTGGTCGGCCACTCATTCGGAGGGCGGATCGCACTCGAGATCGCGGCGAGAGCGTCGAAGCTCGTCCCTCGCCTCGTCCTCCTCGACCCCGCAATCTTCCTGCCGCCTGGGATCGCCCTGGCAGCGGCGGAAAACGCTCGGAAGGACCGTTGCTACGTCTCGTTCGACGAAGGAATCGAGCGGCGCTATGACGAGAGCCAGCTCTGGAGCGCACCGCGCGAGCTCGTCGAGCAGGAACTCGCCGGGCACCTCGTGCCGACGGACGACGGCTACCGCTATCGCTACTCCCAAGCCGCCGTCGTGGCCGCGTACGGAGAGATGGCGACGGAACCGCCGCGTTTCGAGCTCCTACGGATTCCGACGCTGCTCGTGCTGGGAGAGCGCTCATATCTTCCGTACGACCACCTGCTGGATGCCCACCGCACCGCCCTCGGAGAGCTGCTCGAGGTCGTCGTCGTCTCAGGCGGGCATACGGTTCTGTGGGACTCGTTCGACGAGACGGCTGCGGCTATCGCGGCGTTCGTCGCCTAATCGAACCGGTTTTCGCCGCGAGGCGAACCTAGCGAAGACCCGCGAGCGCGCGGGCACGGGCTTACCCACAGAGCTGAGGGCACTCGGTTGCTGCCTTGCGGCGGCGGCTGCCGGGCGGCGACTCGGCTCGGACGAGACAGCGGAACTCACCGAGCACTCGGTGGGCTCCGTTTCGTCTATACCATCGCGGGTGCCGGCGATACGGCTGAGCCGAACCCGTCGTCAGAGCACGTGCTCGTCGGCGATCGCGAGCACCTCGTCCAGGACCGCGACTCCCTCATCTACTTCGTCGCGCGTGACGGTGAGCGGTGGGACGACCATGATCACGTTCCAGTGCGTCATGAGATAGAGGCCGCGCTCGAGTGCCGCTTTCGCGAGCTGCGCCACAGGAGCGGCGGCGGGACCGGACGCGTTATAGGGAACGAGCATCTCCCGCGTGTCGCGGCTCTTCACGAGCTCGACGCCCCAGAAACAGCCGAGACCGCGCACCTCGCCGATCGAGGGATGCCGCTCCTGCAGCCTGCGTAGCCCGTCGCCGAGATAGCTCCCGACCTCGGCGGCGTTCTCGACGACGCCCTCCTCGCGAAACGCCTCGATCGACGCAACCGCCGAGGCACACGCGAGGGGGTGTCCGGCGTACGTCAGACCGCCCGGGAAGTACTTGTCCCGCACCCACTCGGCGAGCGGCTCTCGGATGATCA
>JACCVK010000192.1 GCA_013698195.1 Actinomycetota bacterium
GATCTTCATCGCGCGGCTCGGCTGGCTCGAGCTGCCTCGACTGAGGCTGTGGGCGCGGCCGCTCCGGATCGCTGCCGTGGCGCGGTATCTGCTGGGGCGGCCGGGGGAGCGCGGTGGCCTGCTGGGAAGGAGCCAGGCACCGAGCACGGAGCACGGCCTGGAGGTTCGGGCGGTCGAGCGCTTCGGCTCGGACTTCGACGCTCTCGGTAGCCGAGCCGGCGCCGGATACGGCAACCACTTCGTGCGCGACGCCGAGTACTTCACCTGGCGCTACCTCGACTCGCCGCGCGACTACCGCTGCTTCGGGTCGTACCGAGACGGAGAACTGACGGGCACCGCGATCGTCGGGCACACGTTCAAGCACGGAGTGTCGGCGGGCTTTCTCGCCGACCTCGTCGTCGCACCTGGAGACTCGCGCTCGACCAAGGCCCTCCTCGCGCGCGCCGTCGATGAGGTGCGGGGAGGCGCAGACGCGCTCGTCCTCCTTCCGTCCCCTGACACGGCGACGCGGCGTGCGCTGCTTGCGTCCGGCTTCGCGCCGACGAACAAGAAGCTCCGCTTCATCGGCAAGGCGTTGCGCGATGGCGTCCACATCGACCCGCGGCGGAGCGCGTGGCACTTCACCCTCGGCGATTTCGACTTTTTCTGATGAAGCTGGTCTTCATCACGCAGCAGGTCGATCCCGGTCATCCTGCGCTCGCGGCGACCGTCCCGAAGATCGCGGCACTTGCGCGGCTCGTCGACGAGGTCGTCGTGCTCGCGGACGGCGCCGTCGAGGATGTGTTGCCCGCCAACTGTCGCGTGCGGACGTTCCGTGCATCGCACAAAGCGGGGCGGGGAGCGCGGTTCGAGGCAGGGCTGGCGCGCGAGCTGCGCGGACTGCGCGGCGGTGCCGTGGTCGCGCACATGTGCCCGATTTATGCCGTTCTGGCCGCGCCGCTCGTCCGCCCGCTTCGGATCCCGCTCGTCCTCTGGTTCACGCACTGGCGCGCGAGTCGCCTGCTGCGGGCCGCTGAGCGAGCATCCACAGCCGTCGTCTCGGTCGACCGGCGCTCCTTCCCGATCCCATCCGAGAAGCTGCGCGCGATCGGGCACGGGATCGACGTGACCGAGTTCACGTGCGCTCCCGCTCACGACCACAGCGGCCTCCGGCTCCTCGCGCTCGGGCGGTACTCCTCCGCGAAGGGACTCGACATCGTGTTGCGCGCGCTCGCCGCGGTGGGGGACGAAGTGCGGCTCGATGTGCACGGCCCGACGCTTTCCGAGGAGGAGCGCATGCATCGCACGGAGCTGGAGCACCTCATGTCAGAGCTTCCGCTCGACGATCGCGTCGTCCTCGCCGACGCCATCCCGAGGGCCGAGATTCCGGCTCTCCTCGCGAGCCACGACGCGCTCGTGAACAACATGCGTGCCGGTGCTCCCGACAAGGTCGTGTACGAGGCCGCTGCCGCATGCGTGCCCGTACTCGCCTCGAATCCGGTCTTCGACGGGTTGCTAGATCCGGCGCAACTCTTCAGCCGCGAAGACCCGGGCGAGCTCGCCGACCGCATCCGCGCGCTGGCTGCGCTCTCGCCGTCAGACCGGGCAGAGCTCGGCAAGCGCCTTCGAGAGCGCGTCGAGCAAAGCCACTCGGTGGACTCCTGGGCACGCGGAGTGCTCGAAGCCGCTGGAGTTGCTCCTTCCGGAACCGGGAATGCGTCTTGAGCGGCATCGTGCTGCACACGCAGAAGGTCGCCGGCATCTCGGGCTCCGAGGCACATCTGCTCCAGCTCCTCCCGGATCTCCGCGAGCGCGGCTGGGACGTGCGCTTTCTGATGCTGCACGAGGACGAGCCCGGCGCGTGGGAGTTCGCGCGCGAGCTCGAGGCCCGCAGCGTCCCTCTGGACGAGATCCGGCTCCGCGGCGATGTCGACCCGCTCGCCTTCGGGCAGGTCGTGGCGTACCTCGGGCGGCAGCGGCCGCGGATCCTGCATACGCACCTCGTCCACGCCGACGTCTACGGCCAACTCGCGGGCACGATGGCGCGCGTTCCCCTTCGCCTTTCGACGAAGCATGGCTTCAACGAGTTCAGGGAAGGTCGGTTCTTCGGTCTCGCCGACCGTACCGTCGGATCGCTCGCGCATGTGCACATCGCGATCTCCGAGGGGCTCGCGCAGTACCTCGCGGAAACCGAGGGCTTCGACGAGGAGCGCTTCGAGATCGCCCACTATGGCATCGCCGCCGAGGACGGCGTCCGCGCGTATGACGGGAAGGAGCCGCGGCTCCTGTGCGTGGGGCGCCTGATCCCGATCAAGGGACACCTCGTTCTTCTCCGCGCTCTCGCCCAGGCACGCGCACGCGTCCCCGGCCTCGTCCTCGAGGTCGCCGGGCGGGGATCGCTAGAGCCGGCGTTGAAGGAGCTTGCGCGCGAGCTGGGAGTCGAAGACGCCGTTCGCTTTCTTGGCTTCGTCTCGCCGGTGCAGGAGGCAATCGAGCACTCCGCGGTCGTCGTCGTTCCCTCGCTCGGCGAGGGCTTCGGCATGGTCGCACTCGAGGCGATGGAGCGCGCGCGGCCGGTGATCGCCAGCGCGGTGGGCGGGCTGCCTGAGATCGTCGAACACGGGAAGACAGGGCTCGTCGTCGAGCCGGGTGACGCCGAAGCGCTCGCCGACGCGATCGTCGTGCTTGCCGGCGACCTCGACGAGGCCGCCACAATGGGTCGAGCCGGTCGGGAGCGTGCGCTCGTCGAGTTCACGCCGGAACGAAGCGTCGAGCGGATCGAAGCGCTCTATCGGGCTGCGCTCGGCCCCGACGAGACGTAACCCGCCCGCCTCGCACGTACTCGTTCCCAGAGCCACGCCAGGGCGAAGGCCGCGAGCAGGGCGAGCAAGAAATCCCAGGGCGTGCGGTAGCGCACCGCACCCGCAAAGACGACGGCTGCGAAGGTGCTGTACGCGAGGAGCGCGAGCACGAGCGCGACGAAGCGACGCGGCGCGAGGAAGAGCCCGCCGAGCGCGAGCGCGTAGACGACGACCATGTACGCAGGCTCGACCCAACGCCGCGCCTCGCGCGCGAGCCCGCTCCCGCTGTCGTCGGACTCGGTCGGAACCGGGTTCCAGAGCATGCGTACCGCCTGACCCGCGAGCCGCGCCTTTTCGCCGGGC
>JACCVK010000212.1 GCA_013698195.1 Actinomycetota bacterium
GTCGAGATCGGGAGAGACGTGGAGTCCCAGCACCTCGAGGTCATCGCCGACGTTCCCGACGATGGTGAGCTCGCCTGGCGAGAGGATCTCTTGGAGGCCGCGAGCGAAGCGGGCACCACCGACGCCGCCAGAGAGAAGGACGACGCTCACGCAGGAACAGCGAGCAGCGTGCGTGTGCGGCGGCCCACGAACAGCGTGAGGCGCTCGAGGTCGGCGAGCGTGTCGACGTCAGCTTCGAGCTCGGGAATCGAGACCGTCGCGAACGCAGCGTGAGCGCGAAACCGGCTGGCGCTGCCCGCACCGTAGAGCGGCGCGAAGATCTCCGGGTGGGGAAGCGAGAGCGCGTTCGTCGTGCCGTCGGTCGCCTCTACGAGTGCAAGCCCGGCGGCGGCGAGCTCCTCGATCGTCGCGGGCGTAGCAGCCGGAAGATCCGCATTGAGGACGAGCGCGTGCCCGTCGACATCGGCAAGACCGGCGGCCACTGCCGGCCCGAGACCTGTTCCACTGTCCGAGATCCAGTCTGCGCCGGGAGGCACCGTCGCAGCGTCGTCCGTGACGACGATCACGCGGCCGACGTGGAGTGCGGCCTCTACGACGTCGCCGAGCATCGCGAGTGCGACGGCGGCGCGTATGGCCGGCGGCAGGCGTCGCTTGGCGTCGCCTCGATAGGGCACGACGATCGTCGGCACGGGAGAAGCGTAGTCAGCAGCCGGAGTCAGGCGGCGTGCGGCGAGATGCCGTTCGGCGTCCCCTGGCCCGACGTTGCCCAATCGTCGAGGTCGAACCAGTGCGAGTCACGAAGCGCGTCGGCGATCTCCGAGTCGGTGTGCGTGCGGTTGTAGACGTGGTGGTCAAAGTCGCAGCAGATCTCGACGTCGGTCAGCGACACGTGTGACACGCGCGCCAGAACGTCAGCCGGTAGCTGCACCTCGGACACGAAGTAGTGCTTGAACTGAAGGTCCGGATCGACCTCCATCAGGCTCGGCCAGTCGGGGCAGCTTCGTGCGCTCATCGACAGATCACACGCCGATCGGCGATCGACGCGAGCCAAAGAGGAGTGTTGCTCATCGCTTTGCCGTTTTCTCCTCGACCCTCCAAGTCCCTGCAAAGCGCACCATGCCGCGTTCACCGTCCCCCGGATAGACGATGAAGACGAGCGCGTCGTCGAGCCAGTGGTAGAGATGCTCGCCGCTCTCGTCGGTCAGGCCGAGGCGCAGGTGAAAGCGTCCGTCGGCAAGCGGGAGCGAGCCCAGCTCGTAGTGGACGACCTGCTCTCCGCCCTGGGCAGCCCACCCGATCGCGCGGAGATCGACTGCCTCGCCGGCGACGAGCGTCCCCGCGTCGTCCCGGAGCTCGAGTTGGAGGCGGAGGGGCGGCACTCCGTCGGGCGCATCGATGCCGATTCGCACCGCGAATGGCTCACCGGAGAGAAACTGGAGCCGGTCCTCGCCCTCGCTTCCGAGAAGCGCCGCGGATGCGATCGTCGCCTCGCCCGATCCCCATTCGCGCAGACCGGCGCCGCGCTCTGCAGGGTCGATCTCGTCCGCAAGTGCCCGGCGGTAGCGGGCTACGGCCTCCCGCGTGGGGCCGTCGAAGGCGACGCGACCGCGCTCTAGGAAAACCGAGCGTTCGCACAGACGCTCGACCGCCGCCGCGTCGTGTGAGACGAACACGATCGTCCCGCCCGCCTGCTTGAAGGCGAAGATGCGACCGAAGCACTTGCGCTGAAAAGCCTCGTCGCCTACCGCGAAGACCTCGTCGAGCAGAAGCACGTCAGCGTCGAGGAAGGCCGCAATCGCGAATCCGAGCCGCATCGTCATCCCCGACGAGTAGGTGCGCACGGACCGGTCGATAGCGTGCTCGAGCTCGGCGAACGCAACGATCTCGTCGAACCGGTCGCGGATCTCTGCGCGCCGGAGCCCCTGGATCGCACCGTTCAGAAACACGTTCTCACGGCCGGTGAAATCGGGGTGGAAACCTGCGCCGAGCTCCAGCAACGAGCCGATCCGGCCATCTGCGCGGACGCGACCGGTCGTCGGCTTGATGATCCCCGCGATCAGCCGGAGCAGCGTCGTCTTGCCCGAGCCGTTCCTGCCTATCAGCCCGACCGCCTCACCGCGCGCAACCTCGAGCGAGACGTCGTGCAGCGCCCAGATGTCCTCGGCGCCCGCACGCCCACGCTGCACGAACAGATCCTTGAGCGTGCGCGTTTCACGAGCGTGGATGCGAAAGCGTCGGGCGACGCCTTCTACCCTGATCTCACCAGGCGCCATCGCAGGATTAGATTAGCCCTCGAAATGGAGCGTGTCGGCGAGCATCCGGTGCCCGCGGGGCCTCTCGCCGTGCGCTGGCTCGCGTACTCGCTCGGCGAGGCCCGCGCCGGCACGTCCGTGCACGCGCGCCTGCGGCTGGAAAACGCAGGTACGGCGCCTTGGCGATCTCGCGCACGCGCAGGCGTGCAGCTCGCATACCACTGGCTCGACTCGTTCGGAAACCCGATCGTCTGGGATGGCGTCCGGGCGACTCTCCCGCGCGTCGTGCAACCAGGCGAGGACATCGAGCTCGACGTAAGCGTGCTCTCGCCTCGCCCCCCGGGCGGCTACCGGCTCGCCTTCGACCTCGTGGAGGAGCATCGCTTCTGGTTCCAGGAGCTCGGCTCGACCCCTCTCGACCTGGAGGTCGAAGTCCGCCCGCGGATCGACGAGCGCCTGCTCCGCGTCGTCGTCGAAGGCGGCGGGCATCCCGCCACAGAGGCCGCGCTGTCTGCGCAGGAGGAGTCGCTCGTCCGGGAAGAGGCAGTCGCGACCGCGTACCTCGTCGCCGGAGCGGAGCCGGATCCGAGCTGGTCACGACTCCTCCTCGATGCGCACGCCGAGGGCTGGGCTGCGGTTGGGGCCGCGGTCGAGGTCGCCGGCGGATTCAGGGCGCGCGGCGAGCGTGCTCGCTTCGCACCCTGGGCGCCTGGCGGCGGGCGCAATCCACGCTTCGACCGCCCCCTCCTCTTCCCCTCGCTCCTCGACGGCCTCGAGCCGACCACGCACGCCGGCCTGCCTGCGTACTCCGGGACTGACGCCCTCTTCGACGGCCGTGCCGTCGTCAGACTTCGACAGCGATCCGATCGTCGGAACGGCTGAAGACGAACGCTCCGAGCGCGAGCGCCACGATCGCAGCGACGACCGTGTAGACCGTGTCGGCGGCTGAAGGGGCATCCCCGAAGAACAGCGAGGCGCGCATCGCCTCGATCGGTGGAGTGAGGAAGTTGAGCCAGTGGAGAGCGAACTCGGCCGCCGGATAGTCGTCGACACCTGGGAGCTGATCGAGGCTGTAGAGCACCGGCGTCAGGAAGAACCAGGGAAGGAGCAAAGCCGCGACGAGGTGCTCAACGTCGCGGTACAACGCGTTCAGCGATGCCAGCGCGAGCGCGACGCCGGCAACGATGCAGGCGAAGAGCGCCCCCAGCGGGATGGCGAGCCAAACCGTCGAACGTGCCTCGGGTAGCACGATCAGGCTGAGGCAGATCACAACGCCAAGCATCACGGCGAAGCTCACGAGGTTGGTTCCGACGATCGAGAGTGGCACGAGCTGTCTCGGGAAGCGGACCTTGCGAATGAGATTCGCGTTCTCGAGCAGGCTACGGGTTGACCCTTGCAGCGCAGTAGCGAAAAAAACCCAGGCCGGAAGGGCTGAGAGCAGAAAGAGCCAGTAGTCGTCGCTTCCGATCTCGGTCACCCGCCAGAGGAGCGAGAAGACGAGCAGGTACACGCCCATCAACACGAGCGGATGCAGAAGCGTCCAAGCGAGACCGAGCACGGAGCCCCGGTACTTCGCACGCAGGTCGCGACGGAAAAGACTCGAGAAGAGCTCCCGGTAGCGGATTACATCGGCGTAAACGGACATCGCGCGGAGTGTAGGTCGGCGGGGGGCTCGACTACCCTTCTCTGGCTGTGGATGCGGTCGTCACGATCGCGGCGCTCCCCGTCACGTTCGCCGTCCTCTGGGCGCTCCTGCGGTCGCCGCTCGGCACTCGCCTGGTCGCCGTGCCGAACGGCGAGAGGTGGCACGAGCGACCGACGCCGACGTTCGGCGGTGTCGGGATCTTTGCCGGCTTCCTCGCGGCGGTCCTGCT
>JACCVK010000215.1 GCA_013698195.1 Actinomycetota bacterium
TCTGGCGGCGCGACCGCTAGCTAGCCCTCCTAACGCGAGATCTATTCGTCGTCGAGGTACGGGCCGAGCAGCTCGGGATAGCCGTTCTCGTCCATGTAGGAGATCGCCCGGCTCGCGATCCACGCGACTGCCCCGGGATCGACGTCCTGGAGCGCTTCGCGCACCGCGGCATCTCCGTGCTCCGGCCCGCCTCGAAGTCCTGAGCGCGAGCGCCTGAGCTGGCAGAGGGCCAGCGCCGCCAGATCGGCGTCGTTGCCGACCGACTCGTACCACTGCACGCCGACGGCACGCTCGATCATCGGAACTACCTGGTCCGCGATTCGCGCCGCGTCGTCCGTCGCCACGGTGAAATCGGCGCCGGATCGCACCTTGCCTTTGCGAGGGATGGGCACTGCTCCTCCTAACGAAACGGTCGCCAGAACGTCTCACAGTATGATCCTGCATTTTGACCATGGCGAAGACAGGGGTTTCCGGCGACCCGACTGCGGTGGCGTGCTGCCGCGTGTGTCGGGAAACAGGTCCTCGGGTATCTACCGTTGCGATGGTCAAGCTCTAGTAGGGCAAACTCGGATGGAGGGAATACATGCATAAACGGTCGATTTTGCTCGTGGTGGGCGCGGTAGCGCTCGTCGCGAGCCTTATCGTCGGCCCGGCCGCGACGGCGAAGTCTGACGCCGCGTCGGCGGGGACAGTAGTCATCGGGCACGACCAGGAGCCGGTGACGCTGAACAACCTCATCACGGAGGGGAACGCCTACACGACCTCTCTGGTGACGAACACTGTTCTTGCGAGCGCGAGCGTGTACAACCAGAACGCGAAGCTTGTGCCCTACCTGGTCGACGCTGCACCCAAGATCGTGAAGCCGAATCCGCTGACCGTCTCGTTCAAGTACAAGGCGAGCGCGAAGTGGAGCGACGGCCGGCAGCTCACGGGTAACGACTTCCGGGCGACGTACAACACGATCATGAACCCGAACTTCGACATCACGTCGCGTGAGGGTTGGGAAGACATCGCCAGCATCAAGGTGAACGGCAAGGCCGTCACCGTCACGTGGAAAAAGGGGAAGGCGTACGCGGCCTGGGATGCCCTCGTCGCTACGTCGCCGTATCCCGCCCACAAGATGGCCGGCCAGAACTTCAACGACCTCTACCGCAACTCGATCGACGTCGCGAGCGGCCCGTTCAAGTTCGTGAGCTGGCAGAAGGGCACGCAGCTCGTCCTCGCCAAGAACACGGCCTTTACGGCTGGCCCGAAGGCAAAGGTCGATCGCGTCATCTTCCGGTACATCCCGTCCACGCCTTCGCTGTTCCAGGCGCTCCAGTCGGGTGAGATCCAGGTGACGGAGCCGCAGCCGCAGCTCCAGATCGTGGACATCCGGAAGAACTCCCGGTTCAAGGTCCAGTCCGGACCTGGCTACTTCTGGGAGCACATGGACATCCAGTTCGGGCCGAAGGGACATCCGGCGCTGAAGCAGGCCTTTGTCCGCCAGGCCATCATCACGGGTATCAACCGGAACCAGATCAAGCAGGCCCTCTATGTCTCGCCGGGTCTCGTTGGATCGGCGAAGGAGTTGCCCGTGCTCCAGAGCCACATCTTCAAGCCGTTCGAGGGCAACTATCAGCCCAACTGGAAGAAGTGGTCCTTCAGCCAGAAGAAGGTCATCACGATGCTCAAGGCGAAGGGCTGCACCGGTGGCCCGAATGCTCCTTCGGCGAACAACAGCGCCGTCTGGAGCTGCCCGAACGTCGGCAAGCTCTCGTTCCGCTTCACGACCACGAGCGGTAACCAGCTCCGTGCTCTGACGTTCGAGATCGCTCAGAAGCAGCTCAAGAGCGTCGGCATCGAGCTCATCCCGCGGTTCGGTCCGGCGGGCACGGTCTTCGGACAGGTGCTCCCCTCGGGCGACTGGGACATCTTCATGTTCACCTGGTTGGGTGGGCCGACGAGCTCGTCCACCAGCTTCGGCCTGTACGGCTGCGGCGGCGACCAGAACTACATGAACTACTGCAACAAGAAGGGCTCCGCGCTCCTGCAGAAGGCGCAGTTCACGCCTGATCCGGCAGCACGTGCGAAGCTCCTGAACGAGGCCGAGGCCAAGTACCTCTCGCAGGACGTCATGTCCGTGCCGATGTACGTCCGCCCAGGCTTCCTGATCAACTCAACGAGCGTCAAGGGCCCGGTCCTGAACCCGACACAGCAGGGCTCGACCTGGAACGCGCAGGGCTGGACCGTCGGCTAGCACCATGCCGCACGGTGCCGGCTAACGTCCGCACCAATCGAAGTCCCGCTCCCGCTCTTTGCGGGGGCGGGACTTCCTTCTAAGATCCGGAGACTGGGAACATGCTGACCTACGTCGTCCGCAGATTGCTCTACAGCATTGTCGTCCTCTTCGCGGCGAGCTTCATCATCTTCTTTTTTGTCTCGGTCTCGAACGACCCCCTGTCGTTTCTGCGTATGCAGCCGACGGCCTCCGAGATCACGATCGAGAACATCTCCGAGCGGAAGCACCTCGACGAGCCGATCCCGGTCCGCTATCTCTACTGGGTCCAGGACATGTTCACGAACCAGTTCGGGACCACGACGATCGGTGACCGGCCGATCCTCCCAGACCTGACGCGCGTGATGGGGCACACGCTCCAGCTCGTGATTGCCGCCGAGCTCATAGCAATCCTGCTCGCGATCGGAATCGGCGTCTACTCGGCGTTGCGCCAGTACAGCGCCTTCGACTACTCGGCGACTACCTTCAGCTTCGTCGGCTTGGCGACACCGGTCTTCTGGCTCGCGCTGATGCTCCAGGTGCTCTTCGTGAACATCTACTTATGGTTCGACATCCGGATCTTCTATACCGCGAACTTGAGCGGGATCGATCCCGGCACGGGCCTCTCCTTCCTGCTCGATCGCGCACAGCATCTCGGATTGCCCGTGATTACGCTCGCGATCGCGAGCATCGCGACATACTCGCGCTTCATGCGCGCGTCGATGCTCGAGGTGGTCAACTCGGACTACGTGCGAACCGCGCGAGCGAAGGGCCTCCACGAGCGCAAGGTCACGATGCGTCACGCATTCCGCAATGCGTTGATCCCGCTCGTGACCATCATCGCGCTGAACCTCGGCGCACTCTTGTCGGGCGCAGTCGTCACCGAGACCGTGTTCGCGCTCGACGGCATGGGTTTCTACTACTACAACCAGCTGCTCCTGGGCGATCCCTACCCGGTCATGGCGTGGCTGATGGTCGTCGCGACGCTCGTCGTCGTCTTCAACCTCGTCGCCGACATCGCGTACGGCATACTCGACCCGCGAGTCCGCTATGACTGATCAGCCGCGAAGAGACTCGACCGTACTGGCGGGTGCCGGTGCGGTCTCGGCTGACCCGGTCGGCGTCGGCACGGATCTGAACCTGACCTACGAGAGCGGGCTCGAGCTCAAGGCGCGCAGCCAGTGGTCGTACGCGCGCATACGCTTCTTCCGGCACCGACTTGCGCTCGTCAGCCTCGCGATCCTCTTCCTGACGGCCATCGTCGCGCTCCGGCCGGGCTGGTTCGCGCCGGAAGGGCCGAACGACCAGGATCTGTTGAACATCGCGGCCGGGCCGAGCATGGATCATCTGATGGGTACGGACCTGCTCGGCCGCGACTATCTCAGCCGGGTCATCTTCGGACTTCAGACGTCACTCTGGGTCGCCTTTTTCGTGGCGATCCTCTCGACTATCGTCGGCACCGCGATCGGTGCCATGGCCGGCTACTACGGCGGCATCGTGGACAACCTCCTGATGCGCTTCACCGACCTCATCCTGACCCTGCCGACGCTCGCTGTCCTCCTCGCCGCCGGTGCGTTCCTGGGTCAGCAGGGCCAGAGTCTCGGGCCGATCTCGATCTCGCAGCCGATGGTCATCGCGCTCATCCTGGCGTTCCTGTTCTGGACGCAACTTGCCCGCATCGTCCGTGGTGTCTTTCTATCGCTCCGCGAGAAGGAGTTCGTCGAGGCCGCCAAGGCGTCGGGGGGCAGCGACTCACGCATCATCATCCGTCACATACTTCCGAACTGCGTCGGGCCAATCGTCGTCACGACGACTCTCGTCATCGCCGCGGCGATCCTCACGGAGGCGGCGCTCTCCTTCCTCGGGTTCGGCATCCAGCCGCCGGAGCCCGCGCTCGGCAATCTCATCGCGGAGGGCAACGTGGGCGGCCTCGGGTACTGGTGGCTCGTGACGTTTCCGGGGATCGTGATCGTAATCATCGCGCTGGCGGTCAACTTCATCGGCGACGGCATGCGCGACGCGCTTGACCCGACCCAGAGGGTCCGTGCCTGAGCCAGTTCTCTCGATCCGTGACCTAACGGTCGAGTTCAAGACTGAAGACGGGGTCGTGCGCGCAGTGACCGACGTGACCTACGACCTCTTCCCGGGCGAGACGCTCGGAATCGTCGGCGAGTCGGGATCGGGGAAGAGCGTGTCGGTGATGACGATGCTCGGCCTTGTTCCCATGCCGCCGGGGAAGCTCGTCGGCGGAGAGGCTCTCTACAAGGGCCGCGACCTGCTCAAGATTCCGAAGAAGGAGCTCCGCAATATCCGCGGCGGCGAGGTCGCGATGATCTTCCAAGATCCGATGACGTCGCTGAACCCGGTGTTCAAGATCGGCGACCAGATCTCCGAAGCGCTCCAGACGCACCGGGACGGCCTGTCCGACGGCGACGCGCGCAAGAAGACGATCGAACTGCTCGAGCTCGTCGGAGTGCCCTATGCCGAGCGTCGCTACGACCAGTACCCGCACGAGTTCTCGGGCGGAATGCGCCAGCGCGCCATGATCGCCATGGCGATCGCGAACGACCCGACCGTGCTCATCGCCGACGAGCCGACAACCGCCCTCGACGTGACGATCCAGGCGCAGATCATCGAGGTCATGCGCGCTGCCCAAGACGAGACAAACGCCGCGACGATTCTGATCACGCACGATCTCGGTTTGGTCGCCGAGCTCGCTGACCGAGTCGTGGTCATGTATGCCGGCCGCGTCGTGGAGCTCGGTGACGTCCACACGATCTTCAACTCGCCGCGCCACCCGTACACGGTGGGCCTGATGAACAGCCTCGCGCGGGTGGATCTCGATCGCGAATGGCTCGAGCCGATTCCGGGGCAGCCGCCGAGCATGATCAGCCCGCCGCCGGGTTGCGCGTTTCATCCGCGTTGTGCGTTCTCGAGGGGACGCGAGCGCTGCCGGACGGAGATTCCTCCGCTGCGAGGCTTCGGTGACGGCCTGGCGCATCTGTCGGCGTGCCACTTCGCCGAGGAGCTCGAGGCGCAACACGTGACGGCCGCGCTCGCCCTGGAGCCGTCATGAGCCAGACGCAGACGAGCGCCGTCGCCGATCCGGCCACGAACGGCGACCCCGGCGAGATCCTTCGAATCGAAGGGCTCGTCAAGCACTTCCCGATCAAGGCCGGCCTGTTCAAGCACACGGTCGGACAGGTTCGCGCCGTCGACGGCGTCGATCTCTCGGTGCGCCAGGGTGAGACTCTCGGCATCGTCGGGGAGTCCGGTTGCGGGAAGACGACCCTCGGCCGGACGATCATCAAGCTCATAGAGCCGACCGCCGGAAAGATCGTCTTCGAAGGCCGAGACATCACGGCCCTCGGCCGTCGCGACATGCGGCCGGTTCGACGTGATGTGCAGATCGTCTTCCAGGATCCGTACGCGTCTCTGAATCCGCGCATGACCGTCCGCGACATCGTCGGTGAGCCGCTGCGCATTCACGGGCTCTACCGCCGCCAGGGCGAGGGCAGGCGTCGCATCGAGGAGCTCCTGCGCACTGTCGGTCTCAGCCCGGAGCACGCGAACCGCTTCCCTCACGAGTTCTCAGGCGGACAGCGTCAGCGCATCGGCGTCGCGCGAGCCCTGGCGCTGAACCCGAAGATGATGGTGCTCGACGAGCCAGTGTCGGCCCTCGACGTCTCGATCCAGGCGCAGGTCGTGAATCTGCTCGTTCAACTTCAGAATGAGTTCGGTCTCACGTACCTGTTTATCGCCCACGACCTCTCGGTCGTCCGTCACATCTCCGACCGGGTGGCGGTCATGTACCTAGGCAAGATCATGGAGCTCGGCACGCGCCAGCAGCTCTACGAGGTGCCGATGCACCCGTACACGCAGGCTCTCCTCTCGGCGGTGCCAATCGAGTCGCCGAATCTCAGAGGCAGGCGGAAGCGGATCGTTCTGCAGGGAGACGTGCCGAGTCCGGCCAATCCGCCCTCGGGTTGCCGGTTCCGCACGCGCTGCTGGAAGGCGCAGCAGATATGCGCGGAAGAGGAACCGGCGCTCGTCCCGCGGGCAGGGGGTGCGCATCCGGTTGCGTGCCACTTCGCCGAGGTCATGAAGCCTCTCGACGTGAGCGACCAGCCCGCCGTCATCTAGCCGACGGTCTGAGCTTCCGCGGGTTGTCGCCTAACTCTCTGTCCACCCGGTCGTCAGAAGCCACATGAGCGTGGTTCACCGTTCTCTCGTCTGCGACCGCGTCCGCGCGCAGGTCTCGCTCGGCTTGGACGGCGAGCTCTCGCAGCTCGAGAACAGGATGCTCGCCTCGCACCTCGCTCGGTGCGCGAACTGCGCCTCCTTCGAGGAGGATCTCCGTGCGATCACAGCCGAGCTGCGGATGGCGCCGCTCGAGCAGCTCGAGCACCCGATCGTCGTCCGCCGGCCGCGTCGTTCGATCGCACGCTTGCAGATCGGCATCGCCGCCGCCTTCGTGGTCGCGATGCTGGGCGCGCTCGTGCAGGTGGTTGCACCTGAGACCCGACAGAACGAACAGACCTTCGCCGCGCCGGATCGGTACGCCACGAATCAGCAGCTCTCTCGCGAGGTTAATCAGATCATCGCCGACG
>JACCVK010000268.1 GCA_013698195.1 Actinomycetota bacterium
CCTCTGGATCGACAAACGAGAGCACCTTCTCGACGAATCCACTCCAGACGCTCTCCTGGCGAACCTCACCCCGTCGCGAGACTTGGCCGAAGCCGGCAAGAGCGCGCTCGCGGATCTCCGGGAGACCCGAGTCGCCTCCAACGGGCAGCGCTCCGCGCCGGACGATCTTCATGCCCGTGTACTCCTTCGGGTTGTGTGACGCAGTCACGCAAACGCCGCCGTCGAGCCCGGCGTCGGAGACAGCGAAGTAGACCATCTCCGTCCCGACCAAGCCGATGTCGACCACATCGGCTCCGCCGTCCGCGGCGCCCTCGATTACAGCCGCCGCCATGGCCGGAGACGAGATCCGCATGTCGCGTCCGACGACGATCGAGCGGGGCTCGAAGTGCTCGACGTACGCCCGGCCGATCCGATATGCCCCATCCTCGTCCAGCTCGGACGGATACAGGCCGCGAATGTCGTAGGCCTTGAACGCCTTGGGGTCGAGCACGGCCTGACTCTAGATGGTCGCTTCCGGAGGGATGGTCGTGGCCGCGTGCTGCGTTTCTACACTTCAGGTATGGAGCGCAAGCTTGCGACGGTCCTGTTCGTCGACCTCGTCAACTCGACGGGCATCGTCACCGGTTCAGATCCGGAGGTCGTGCGCCGCCGCGTCTCGGAGTTCTTCGAGAAGGTTTCGCACTGCGTCACGCTTCACGGGGGAATCGTCGAAAAGTTTGCGGGTGATGCCGTGCTTGCCGCTTTCGGGATTCCGCAGGCGCACGAGGACGACGCGGAGCGCGCTGCACGTGCGGCGATTGCCATGCGCAAGGCGGTTGACGAGCTCGGGCTCGAGGCGCGCATCGGAATCGAGGCAGGCGAGCTCGTCGTCGACCAGACGCGGGACTCGTCATTCGTCACGGGCGAGGCCGTGAACCTCGCGGCGCGGCTCCAGCAAGCAGCCGCTCCGGGCGAGATCCTGCTCGGACCGACGGCGTATCGTCTTGCCGGCACCAGCCTCGTGCTGGAGGACGCCGGCCCGCTCGAGCTCAGAGGTCTTGGAGCCGTCCAGCGAGCGTGGCGTGTTGTCGACGCACTCGACGGTGGCGGCCGAGCGGTCGGTCCGCGGGCGCCTCTGGTGGGGCGCGACACCGAGCTCGAGCTCCTCCACAACACCTTTGCGCGGACAGTGCGGGACGGTCGTGCGCACCTGTTCACGATCTACGGCGAGCCGGGCGTCGGAAAGAGCCGCCTCGCGCGCGAGTTCGTGGACGGGGTCGAACGCGCGAGCGTCCTCACCGGGCGTTGTCTCCCGTACGGCGAAGGCGTGACCTACTGGCCGCTCGCGGAGATGATCAAAGCTGCAGCAGGGATCTCGGACGACGACCCGCTCGAGGAAGCGTTCGAGAAACTTCGTGCCTGCTGCGCGGAAGAGACCGTCGCGGACGTCCTGGGCCTTGCGTCGGGCATGCTCGAGACACTTGACGGCGAGCGCAGCGCGCAGGAGATCGCCTGGGCGGCGCGCGAGCTGCTGGAGACGCTCGCGGACGTCCAACCCCTCGTCCTCATGTTCGAGGACATCCACTGGGCGGAAGATCCGCTGCTCGACCTCATCGAGCACATTGCGGACTGGGTGCGCGCCCCGCTTCTCATCCTCTGCTTAGCGCGTCCGGAGCTCCTCGACGCCCGCCCCGGCTGGGGTGGAGGGCGAGTCCGCTCGACGGCCATCGAGCTCGAGGCGCTCTCGGAGGAAGAGAGCAAGCTCATGGTCGAGAAGCTGCTGGCTCAGCTCGCGGGCATGACGGGCGAAGCGCCGCTCGAGCTGCCTGCGGAGGCACTCGAGCGGACCGAGGGAAACCCGCTCTTCGTCGAGGAGACGATCCGCATGCTCATCGAGAGCGGACGGGGTGATGGACGTGCAGACCGGATACCGGACACGCTCCAGGCCCTGATTGCCGCCCGTATCGACCACCTGGCGCCCGAGACGAAGGTCGTCCTCCAGCGAGCGGCGGTCATCGGCCGCGTCTTCTGGCTTGGGGCGATCGAGCAGCTTTCGCCTGACCTGGAGAACGTGGAGGGGCTGCTGGACGATCTTCTCCAGCGCGAGTTCCTGCTGCGCGAGCCACGATCCTCGATCTCCGGTGAGACCGCCTACCGTTTCAAGCACCTCCTCATTCGCGAGGTCGCGTATGGCGGTCTCCCGAAGCTCGCTCGCGCGCACCATCACGCTCGCTTCGCGGAATGGCTCGGTGAGCGGGCGGGAGACGAGCTGCTCGAGATTCGCGCTCACCACCTCGATCGAGCAGTCGAGTTTCTCATCGAGCTCGAGGGAGCGCCGCCGGAAGAGCTCGCGGAGCAGACCGCCGGCGCGCTTGTGAAGGCGGCCAAGCGAGCAATCGCGCGGGAGGCATATGTCACGGCCCGCAAGCTGGGCCTGCGCGCGCTCGAGCTTCGACCGACACTCGGCGCCAGGTACGTGGCAGCGCGAGCGGCCTGGAGGCTCCAGGACTGGGCAGCCGTCGAGGTCGAGATGCCGAAGGTCCGCGAGCAAGCGCGAGAGCAGAGGGAGCGTGTAATGGAGGCAATGGCGCTTACCGCCCTCGGCGACGCCGCCTTGCGGCATGGGGCCGACATGCCGCTCGCACGAGCCTTTGCCGACGAAGCCCTCGAGATCATCGCGCGGGAAGACGACCCGGGGGCTCACTTCGACGCGCTCACCCTGCGCGCCTCGATCGCGTCGTGGCAGGGATCGGAGGAGGACATGGTTCGGTTCATGGAGCGGGCATATGTCATCGCTCTCGACGCCGGACGGAAGGATCTCCAGACGATCGCGGCACAGTCGCTCGCCCGCGTCCACATCGTGCGGCTCGAGCTCGACGAGGCGGAGCTCCTGCTCACGCGTGCGCTCGAGCTCGCGGGCGAGAGCGGCAGCGTGCGCGCCCGTGTGAGCGCCACGCTCTCCTACGGGTGGTTCCTGATCGTGAAGGGCGAGCTCGACGCCGCCGAGACAGTGCTCGAGGAGGTTCGCACGAGTGCAGCCGAGCTAGGGGTCGAGCCGGCGGTCGCCGCCGCGTTGATGCACCTCGGATGGATTGCTCGGCTCAAGGGCGACCACAAGCGCGCCGAGAAGTTGCTGCGCGAGGCTCTCCGAATGACGTCCGTTCGCGGCGACCGCGGGATGTTGCCCGACTACCAGGCCATCCTCGCGGCGACGCTTGCGGACCTCGGCAAGCTCGACGAGGCTGAACGGCTGGCACTCGACGCCGGCACCAATGCGAGCACCGACGACACGAGCTGCAGGATCGCGGCGACGACAGCGCTCGCCGCCGTCCGAGTGGGTCAGGGCCGGGACGACGAGGCGCTCGCTCTCTTCCACGATGCGCTTGCGCTGACGCGCGACGCCAAGCTGCCTGTTTTCGAGGTCGAGCCGCTCGAGCGCTTGACTGCCTTCCTGCGAGACCGTGGCCGCGACGACGAGGCGGTTGCCTACGCCGCCCGGCTCGCCGAGCTCTCGCCGCCTGCCACCAATACGGCCCGGATCGCCTGACTCGAGCGCTCGTCCGGCGACTCGGAGATCACCGTCGCGGGCCGCTCGAAGCGGTCGAGCGCCGCACGGAGCGGATCCGCACGTAGCGTGCCGTCGCCGTAGGGGAGATGCTTCGTCTCGTTCCGGTTCGCAAACGCGATGTCCGAGAAGTGAATGTGAAACGGCGCGCCGGGGTGGAGCACCTCGTCGGCGGCCTCGAGGGCGCCGGCGAAGAGCTCGGGCACGACGTACGCGCCGTCGCTCGTTGCGTGCATGTGCGCGAAGTCGAGGACGGGTCGCACCCAGCTCGTGCGCCGGGAGATCTCGAGCACGTCGTCGAGTGAGCCCAGGTCGCGGACGCGCCCCATCACCTCGACACCGAACGGAACCGCGCGATCCTTCCCCTCCAGCCGCTCGCGGAGCGTGCCGAGCTGTTCCACGACCGCGTCGAGCGCGTCCTCGCGCGAGCGCTCGAGGAGGAAGCCAGGATGAAAGACGACGACCTCGGCTCCACTGGCCGCTGCGATCCCCGCGCTTCGGTCGAGTGCCCCGACCGCGGACGTGAACTTGCGACCACTCGGCTCGACATGCCCCATGAACCCGAACAGCGGTGCGTGTACGGACAGCGCGATGTCGTGCTCGCGAGCAAGCTCGCCGAGCCGCTCGGCAAACGGGTAGTCCATCCAGAACCCACTCTCGAAGTCGATCTCGCAAGCCGCGTAGCCGCGTTCGAGAAGAAGCTCGATCGCCGCCTCGGGTGCGTCTCGCGACGGCATCCGGGCAGGCCCGACGCGGATTCGCTCGGCCACGGCGCCATGCTAGACCGACATGTGATTGGCTCTCGCCGTGAAGGCGACCATGCTCCTCGCCGATTACGCGGTGGTCTCGGACGGGAAGCTCACGATAGTGGGCGGAGGATGGTCGCAGACCGGCCCCGAGCCCGCGTCGTTCGGAATCGCGCTGCTCATCCAGGTTCCCTGGGATCAGGCGAACACGCTGCACACGTTCGCCGTCGAGCTGCTCGACGCCGACGGGGCGCACGTCGTCCTCGAGACGGAGGAGGAGGAGCAGGCGGTCGCATTCGGCGGCGAGTTCGAGGTCGGGCGTCCCCCCGGACTCAAGCCGGGCACGCCGCTCGACTTCCCGGTCGCGATGAACTCCACTCCGCTTCCGCTCGAGCCGGGGCGCTACGAGTGGCGACTGACGATCGACGAGCTGGACCGGCAGGACTGGAGCGTTCCGTTCACCGTGCGCGGAGAGGAAGCCCAGACGTAAACGCGGATCTGCGCAGTCCGTCCGGTCCGGTCCGTACGCTCGATTTATGTCCATTTCGCCATCACGTATCGATCTGCTCGAGCTCGATATCGACGTCCGCCTGACCGATCTCTGGCGTGAGGCCATCGACGTGGATGAGTGGAACCTGGAGGTCGTCGCCGCTTTCATCCGCGCGGCTTACGGCAAGGGTTACTGCGACGCGCTCACGGAGGAGTCGCCGGGTGCGCTCTGCGTGGAGCACGGATACCGGATGCCCGAGCGGCCGGTGCCCGCGCGCTCCGACGCCGCCTAGGGTTAGGACGCCTTAACCCGCGCGTTGCAGATCGAGCGTTGCGGATTGAGCGTTGCAGATCGAGCCGTGGCAGGACGGGGGTACACTTTCCGCGTGGCACGGAAGGCCAGCCCGGCGCGTCTCGTGATCGCGCTTTCGGTCGCGGCGGTGCTCGCGGTCTTTCTTCTCTACACCTCGATCGCGGGTGGTGGCAACCCGTCGATCGCACCCAGTGCGCTCAAGGGCCGGACCGCGAAGGTTCAGCTCGTCGGTGTCGTGGTCGGGCCGGTTCGCGGCGACTCTCACGCGGGAGGCAAGCACTTCCGACTTCGTGACATCGGCGGGAGTCGCGCGACTGGGGTGCCGGTTGTCTACAGCGGCTCCGTGCCCGATCTCTTCAAGGTGGGCCGCGAGATCGTGGTCGTCGGCCGTCTCCGGAACGGCGTGTTCGTCTCGGAGCCCGGGTCGATGATCACCAAGTGCCCGTCGAAATATGCGCCGAAGAAGAACGCGGACGACCCGGCTTGACGGGTCTCGCCTGAGCGACGTCCATGCCTGAGCTCGGTCGCGCCGCGCTCCTCGTCACGCTCGGTCTCGTCACGTATGCCCTCGTGGCAGGCGCTGCCGGAGCGCATCTCGGGCGCCGCCGACTCGCCGTCTCGGCACAGAACGCTCTCGTCGCGGCGTTCTTCTCCACGCTCGTCGCGTCCGCCGTACTGCTCGCAGCGCTGCTGCGGAACGACTTCTCCTTCACCTACGTCGCTCGGACGACGAGCGAGGCGTTGCCGACGGCTTACACGATCTCCGCGTTTTGGGGAGGGCAGGAGGGTTCGCTCCTCCTCTGGCTGCTGTTCCTGACGGGCTTCGGGGCCGCCGCCGTTCGCCTAAATCGCCAGTGGGCGCGCGATCTCATCGTCTGGGTCGTCCCGGTTTTCGCCGGCGTCGCGGTCTTCTTCTCCTTCCTCGTGGTGGCGGTCGCGAGCCCGTTCGCGACGCAGGTGGCGCCCGCGGACGGCGCCGGCATGACGCCGAGTCTTCAGAACCCATACATGCTCGCCCACCCGCCGCTTCTGTACCTCGGCTACGTAGGGCTGACGGTTCCGTTCGCTTTCTGCCTGGGCGCGCTCCTCGCCGGCCGGCCGGATGAACGCTGGCTGATCGCGACGAGGCGCTGGACGCTCTTCGCCTGGGCAGCGCTGGGCGTGGGACAGCTTCTCGGAGCGCATTGGGCGTACGTCGAGGTGGGGTGGGGCGGCTACTACGC
>JACCVK010000293.1 GCA_013698195.1 Actinomycetota bacterium
CCCGGCTGGCAGCGCCGGCGAACGTAGGTCACGTCCTTCGCCGACCACGTGTCGTTCGGGTACAGGCCGTCGATTCGCACCGCGGAGACGAGTGGCCGGTCGACACGCCAGAGCGCGATACCCCAGCCCGTGTCGCGCGCGACGATCTCGCCGTCGGGCTCGAAGGACGAGTCCGCGACGATGAAAGCGTCGTCGACGGCCGAGCCGTCCGGAAACGTGACCGCACCGGTCTCGGGGTCAGTGGTCACTGGCGTCTCCGGCAGCCCGCCCGCGGTCGGCTGATTCACGTAGTAGACAGGCCCGACCGCTCGGTTGAAGAACTCGTTCTGGTTGACGGTGAGCCGGTCGGTCCTACCGGTCCACAGGAAGGCGGTCTCCGTCCCTGTGGGCAGCGCCCGATCGATCCAGTCCTTGTCCGGGGCACGAATCCCCTGGAAGAGCGCCCCCTCCGAGAAGCGCTCGAGCCCGTGCGTCCCCCACCAGATTGGCTTGAACGCGACCGCCCAGAGACCAAGCACCGCGAGGGGAAGCACGATTGCGTAACGCGCGGGCACGAATACGAACAGCGCCGCGAGCCCGAATGCGAGCACCGCGGCGGCGACCGTGATCCAGTCGGCGCCGATGCGATCCTGCAACGACCAGAACGGGAGCAGCATCAGCGTGTCCGTGATCGCCGACGTCGTCAGGAAACGATCGAACGGGATGAAGAGGAGGACGAGCGCGGACACGGCCGCGGCGACCGGAGCGAGTACTCGTGGCCGCACGGCGCCTCGCTCGACCCAAGCCAGCAGTGCGATGGCCAGGAGCGGTACGACGTAGAAGAGATTTCGCTCCTCGATCCGATCCGAGAACACCGAGGCGAAAGCCGCGACCACCGGAACCTGCGTGACGACGATCGCCACGGTGGCGGCGAGGAAGGCTTGGAGCCGCCGGTCGAGCGAGCGCGCGCGGGCGACCAGCACGATCGTCGCGGCGAGCGGGACGACCAGGACGTACAGCGCGAGCTCGGCGATGTGCCAGACGAGATAGTCGAGGACCTCCCCGAGCGAGTACCTGGCATCGCCAACCGCTTGGTACGCGCCGAGGGGTTCGTCGAGCGAGCGTCCCGTGGCCAGCAGTCCGACAGCACCCACCACCGCGATCGCAGCGAGGGCGCCGTACAGGAACCGGAAACGAATCATCGTGTCCCGCAGCCCACGTTTCTCGAAGATCGCGAGAACCAGCGGCGCGAGGACGAATGCAGCGACGAGTGCGATTGCCTGCACCCGCGTCGCGAACGCGAGCCCGAGCAGAGCGAGGAGCAGCGCGACCCGCGGTCCGCTCGGCTGCTCGAGCACGAGGACGAGCACCAGCGAGACGACCAGGAAGAGCGGGTAGAAGAGGTTCTCGGTCATGACCGTCCCCGTGTAGGCAAGGGACGGAAGCGCGACGGCAAGGATCGCCGCGACGAGTGAGAAGCCCGCCCCGACGACCCGAGAAGCCAGGAAGAAGGCCGGCACGGCCGCGAGCGACATGACCAACGCATTCGTTGCCTTCACTGCCTCGTACGCAGCAGGCAGACCGTCGAAGAGCCCGTACAGCGGGCTCAGGAGCAGCGGATAGAGGACGCTGTAGCCCGGATCCGGCTCACCGCGAAGGAGTGGCTCGCCGGCATCCGCGAAACCGCGCGCGACCTCCGCCCAGATGATCTCGTCGACGAGGATGAACGGTGCGACGATGCCGCGGCCGATCGTCGCCCTGAAGACGGCGGAACCCACGACGATCGCGAAGAGCCAGACCCAAACGGGGAGTCGCCAGACGCGATTAGCCAAGTTCGACCTCGGCGAGACGCCGTGCGATCTCCCCCGCCTCGGCGGCTTTCGGAGAGATGCCGACGTCCGCCGCGGCCTCACTTACCTCGCGCAAGACGGCGTCCCCGACCGCGCGCCCTCCCACGGCTTGCTCGAGCGCGCCCGCGTAGAGATCGGCGACGCGATCGAGGTCGTGCTCGCGCCTCGCGAGTGCGGCGGCCGCCGTGCCCATGGTCGATCGCACGTCCTCGCGAGCGAGCAGAAGCTCGAGTGCCGCTTCCAGCGTCTCCACCTCGCGTCCGTCCACCGGCACCTTCACCGCGACGTCGCCGGGAAGTTCCGAGAACCAGCCGACATCACTGACGACGAGCGGCTTTCCGAGTGAGAGCGAGCGAATGACGCTTCCCGAGGTTTCGCCCATCGTGGGATGCCGGAGGTTGACGCAGACGTCCACTCCCGCCATGAGCGCCCACAGGCGCTGCTCGTCCACCCAGCTCTCGCGCACGAGTCCGTCGTCGGCGAGCCCGAGGCGCTGAAGGCGCCTGTCGAGGTCGAAGCCCGGGGAAGTCGGCCCGACGAGGAGCAGCGTCGCCGCCGGATGCCGCTCGCGCAGACCCGCGAACGCACGGAGCAGCTCCGGAATCCGCTTGCTCGAGTTGACGACCCCGAAGCATCCGATCGTCGGCCCGGTGGCAACGAGCTCGGGGTCGACGGCCGGTACCGGCCAGGCCGGATGCGGGACAACCCAGATCGGCCCCTCGAAGCCGGCGGAGAGCGCGAGCGCACGCACCGTCCGGGAGTGGACGATGAGCCCCGTCGCGTGCTGGAGCACGAATCCGGCGAGCGGGAACTCCTCGGGTCGCGACTCCCAGAGCGGCGGGATTCGCTTGTCGAGGACTCCGTGGGCGAGCAGGCGCCCGACGACCCCATGCTCGCGCTCCATGGCATCGAGGTACCCGTGTCCGTCGCGGCGCCCGACCGTCACTCCCGCCACGAGGTGGTGCAGCACGAAGTCGTGCAGGACGACGACGCGAGGCCGGCGGGCCGGCGAATGGCGGAGTGCGTCCACGATCCAACCGTGCGAGTCGGGGTTGTTGCCGACGTGGTAGAGGGCGACGTCGGCGGCGCGAGAGGCGCGCCTGCGACCGCGGCGGGCTACCTCCAGGTCGAGCTTGCGGCCCAGCGCGGGGAGCAGGAGCGCGCTGTAGTCCGCGACTCCCGTGCGCTCCGGCGGCATCGGGCTGAAGTACGCGACCTTCATGCCGGCAACGTCACGCGAGCAACTTCCCGAGTGCGCGCTCCCACGTCACCTCGGCGGCGATCTCTCTCCCCGCGCGACCGAACGTCGCCGCTTCGTCGCGATGCGCCCGCAGCCAACCCGTCGCGTTGGCAACTTCTCGAGCTTCGGGTGCGACGACGAGTCCAGTCCGGCCGTCGGTCACGATCTCGAGGGGCCCACCGGCGTCGGTCGTCGTCAGCACCGGCTTCTCGGAGAGGAAAGCCTCGAACGGGACCATCCCGAAGTCCTCGTCCACCGGTGCATAGAAGACCGCGAGGCAGCGACCGTAGAGCTCCGCGAGCTCCTCGTCGCCGACCCGCCCCGCGAAGCGCGCGCGGCCATTGAGCCCGCGGTCTCGCGCAAGTGCTTCGAGCCGCGGCCGGTCCGGCCCGTCGCCGACGACGACGACTTCGAGCGCGGGATCGAGCGCGGCCGCCTCCAGGAGGAGATCGATCCGCTTCGCGCGATCGAGGCGGTTGACCGAGAGCACGAAGTCGCCGTAGCCCTCGCAGCGGTACGCAAGCTCCTGCGGCGGATGTGGGAGCACCTCCGACGCGAGCCCGGTGGAGCGCTCGAGCCGGTCGGCGACGTTACGGGAGGTCGAGAAGAGCCGCTTCGCCTCGCCCAGCGCGAGCCGATCGAGATCCTGAATCTTGCGGCGCACTGCCCGGTCCTCCGGCGAGTCGCCGAACTGGCCGAGCTCCGTCCGGTCGAGCTCGTACGCCTGCCGGAACTGGTGCACGAGCCACACGCGCTTGTTTCGGTGACGCACGAGATATGACGGGAACTTGGTCGCTACCACGAGGTCGATCGGCTTGCCATCGGCCTCTTCGAGGTCGAGTAGCCGCCACATGAACGCCTGCGTCAGTACACGGGTGCCCGGATACCACTTGAACGGGATCGAGACGAGATCGGCCTCGTGCCCGCGAGCGCGCAGCTCGTCGACGAGGCGGTCGGTGAAGATCTCCGCCCCGCCCCTCGCGAACGGCACCTGGGGCCGGACGACGGCGACTCTCATCGCCGCTCGGCGCGAAGCGCCTCGACCTCGGCTTCGAGGCGGTCGACCTGTCGCTGGAGATCGTCGACGAGACGGAGCGCGGACGCGTTGAATGAGCGCTGGTCGTATGCGACCGGCTCGACGTACCAGCGCATGAGCTTCCGGAGGACTGCCTTGACCGGCGTTCCGACTCCGCCGCGCAGGCCGGGGCGCAGCCGGAGCGAGCGATCGGCAGAGACGGGCCAGAGGCGCTCGGCTTCGGCGCGGGCGGCGCGACGATCCTCATCCGAGCTGCCGCCTCCGGGAGCCGCTCCAGGATCGGACCCGGACCGGCGCACCTCCTCGCGGAGACGCTCGATCAGCTCCTCGACGTCGATCGAGCCTTCTCGAGAATCCCCTGCAGATTCGCCGTTTTTGGCTTCAGCAGAGGGCATCGCGGCATTCTAGCCGGGCGACAGGACCGGCCCCGGTGCTGGAGCAGAGCGCCGGAGTAGGATCGCTCGAGTGCGCGTCGGGATCTCCCTGCTCACCCTCGCTGCGGGAGACCAGGGCGGTGCGGAGACGTACGCCCGAGAGCTTCTTCGCTCGCTGAGCTCGCGGAAGACGCTCGAGTACACCGTGTTCGTCCTCCGGGCCAATCGGGACGCCGGCGAGCTCGAGACGATCGGTGTGCGGACACCGTCATTCGCAAGCAGTGGGCCGATTCGCATTCCGGCCGTGAGTCTCAGCGCACGAGCCTCGGGTGCGGTCCGCCGCGCGGTCCGCGAGCTCGATGTCGTCCACTACCCCCTGACGGTGCCGATACCGAAGGCGTCCGCTCCGAGGGTGGTGACACTCCACGATCTCCAGCATCGCGACCTCCCCGAGCTCTTCTCGCGCGCTCAGCGACTCTTTCGTGGGCGCGCGTACGACAGAGCCGTGGAGAGGTCGGCCGCCACCGTTGTCCCGAGCGAGTTCGTGCGTGCCCGCGCAATCGACCTGCTCGACGTCGACCCGCGACGCGTCAAGGTTGTGCCACACGGGGTCGACCACGACATGTTCCGGCCCGGTCGCGAGTCACGCGAGTCCTTCCTCCTCTACCCAGCTCGACCCTGGCGGCACAAGAACCACCCCCGCCTCCTGCAGGCATTCGTCGATCTGCGCCGCGAGCGTCCCGATCTGCGGCTCGTTCTCACAGGGGCCGGCCTCGAGCGCCTCTCTCCGCTGCCGGAAGGTGTCGAGCCGCGAGGGCTCGTTACGCGCGATGAGCTCGCATCCCTATACCGCCGCGCGGCCTGCCTCGTCTTCCCGAGCCTGCACGAGGGATTCGGGCTGCCCGCGCTCGAGGCGATGGCGTCCGGCTGCCCGGTGGCCGCCGCGACGAGCGGAGCTCTCCCTGAGGTCTGCGGCGACGCGGCCGTGCTCTTCGACCCCGAGGACGCACGTGCAATCGCGAATAGCGTCCGTGAAGCGCTCTCGCGTGCGGACGATTTACGCGCCGCAGGAATCGCACGCGCTGCGGAGTTCACGTGGACGGAGAGCGCGCGACGCCACGAGGATGTGTATCGCCTGGTCGCATCGTAGGGTCGCGGGATGCGTGTCGGGATCAGCCTGCTGACCCTCGTGCCCGGAATCTCGGGCGGGAGCGAGACGTACGCGCGCGAGCTCGTACGCGCACTCGGGCGAGCGGGCGATAGCGAGCACACGTACTGCGTCTTCTTGCCGACGATCGCGGGCGATGTCGAGGGACTGCCCGTCGAGGTCGTGACTGAGTACCGGGCGACGCGCTCGACTCCCGGACGCATCGTGGCGATGGCGCGGGGCTGGTTCGCGGGCGGCCGCCTCGAGCGCCACTTCGCCGACCTCGGCGCCGTCCATTTCCCGCTGACCGTCATGGTTCCGCGCACTCGGCGCCTGGCGGTGACGACGATCCTCGACGTCCAGCACGAGCTGTTACCGCAGTTCTTCTCGCGAGCCGAGCGCGCGTACCGTCGTCTCGTGTACGCACGCTCGGTCCGGGAGAGCGAGCGCGTGGTCACGATCTCGCAGCATGCGGCCACGGCGATCGCAGACCGGCTCGGCGTTCCCGAGGAGAAGCTGCGGCCGATTCATCTCGGGATCGACCACGAGGTCTTCCGACCCGCTGGCGAACGGACGAACCGACAGAAGGACGGGCCGCCGGGCGAGTTCCTCCTCTACCCCGCCCGCGGCTGGCCGCACAAGAACCATGCGCGGCTGTTCGCTGCCTTCCGGGAGCTGCGGCGGCGCCACCCGGGGCTCGAGCTCGTCCTCACCTCCTACGACGGGCCGGTTCCGGACGGCGTTCGCTCGCTCGGTCATGTTTCGCGCGCTGAGCTCGTCGCTCTATATCAGCGCGCCGAGGCGCTCGTCTTCCCGAGCCTGTACGAGGGCTTCGGCCAGCCGCCGCTCGAGGCGATGGCATGTGGCTGTCCCGTTGCGAGCTCGGACGTGACTTCACTGCCCGAGGTCGTCGGACGCGCGGCGAGACTCTTCGACCCAACCTCGGTCGAGGATCTAATCGAAGCGGTCGAGGACGTGCTCGCGAACCCCGGCGCTTGGCGCGCACGAGGTCTCGAGCGTGCCGCGGCTTTCAGCTGGGACGAGACCGCCCGCCGTCACGAAGCGGTCTACAGCGAGCTCTCGAGCTGACCGCGCGCTCGGCTAGCGTCCGGCGAGTGGAACGCTCGCTCGCCGCGCAGTTCAAGGCGGAGCCACCGTCGCTGCACGCGACCGGTGCGGTTTGCGGCGGACTTCACTGGGCTGCGCTCGAATGGCTCGAGCAGACGGTGCAGCCGGGCTG
This sequence comes from Actinomycetota bacterium, assembly GCA_013698195.1. Classification (GTDB taxonomy): domain Bacteria; phylum Actinomycetota; class Thermoleophilia; order Gaiellales; family Gaiellaceae; genus GMQP-bins7. The sequence continues at coordinate 6,867 of JACCVK010000293.1, forward strand.
GGCGACTCTCGAGACCGGCGCTGGTCTCAGCACACTCGTGCTCGCAGCCCGGGGTGCCGACCACGAAACCGTCACGCCCTCACAGGACGAGGCCGACCGCATTCGCTCGGAAGCAGATCGGCGCGGCATCTCGCTAGACCACGTGCGGTTCAGGATCGGCTCGTCGCACGAAGAGCTCCCGCGCTGGGAGCCACGATCGCTCGACCTCGTTCTCCTGGACGGCGCACACGGCTTCCCGTACCCGATCCTCGACTGGTGGTTCCTCGCGCCGCATCTGAAGACGAACGGGTATCTCCTCCTCGACGACGCCTACATGAGCGCGGTGGCGCGCCTCGTCGAGTACCTGCGCTCGCGGCCGGCGTGGCGCGTCGAAGGCACGGTGGGATACCGAACTGTGATCGTGCGCAAGCTCACCGACGAGCTCCCGCCGTTCGACTCCCTCGGCGAGGAGGGCGTCGGCCGCGTTTCCTTCGCCTACCTCCCGCCGCACAAGCGTGCGGTTGCGTGGGTGCGCCACCGCGTCTTCTCGACCCGTCCGGGGCTTGCGATCGTGCGCGGCGTGCGCAAGCACGCGCCGTTCCTCTTCCGATAGCCCGGCCGAGCTAGCCCAGGGCGCGCAGGTAGTGCCATCCGTCCGCGAGGCCGCGCGGACGCACGAGCGCGAGGGCGACGACATACGCAACGAGGCCGACGGCGGCGGCCGCAATTGACCCGAGCAGAAACGACGGCGCGAGGAAAGCGAGCGCGGCGATCACGCCGATCGTGAGCGCCGCGGCGCCGAGCCCGGGAGAGGTCTTCCCGAGCGCGCGCAGTTCCCAGAGGAGCACGGTGCAGACG
>JACCVK010000307.1 GCA_013698195.1 Actinomycetota bacterium
GCTCGTCTGGCGCCCGACGATGTGGAGGCGAACGTCGCCGCAGCGGTCGGTCGCTTCGACAAGGCACGCCCTGCGGACGCGTTCGGCCGTCTCGGCCCGCTGACGAAGCGCTTTCCACGCGAGCCAACGGTGCGTTTCCATCTCGGGGTGCTCCTGTTGTGGACGGGAAGAATCGACGAAGCCGAGCGGCAGCTCGGGCTCGCGTCGAAGATCCAAGCCGGCTCCCCGCTCGCCCGCGAAGCCGAGCGCTACCTCGAGACGATCGAAATGTCCCGCGGCTCCGGCGGCTGACGGGCCGGGTCTTTTGACGTCGGCCTCCGTCGTAACTACGGTGTGGGCGCCGAGCGACGAAGGGGGGCGGTTGGCCGCGACCGAACCGGAGAGCACCACCCGCCGAGCGCCGATCGACGAGGTGCTGGCAACGGATGAAGCACAGCGTCTGCTCGAGAGCGGTCAACAGGCTGGTCGCCTGGACGCCGACGAGATCGCGCTCGCGCTCGACGAGCTCGGGCTCGATGCCGCGCAGCTCGACGAGTTCTACGCCGCTCTCGACGAGGCGCAGATCGAGGTCGTCCATGCCGAAGAGGAAGCCGAGCCGGAGCCCGAGCCGGCGGTTGCCGTGGCGGGCGAGATCACGACCGACTCGCTCCAGCTCTTCTTGAAGGACATCGGCAAGGTGCCGCTGCTCACTGCCGCGCAGGAGGTCGAGCTCGCGAAGCGGATCGAGCGTGGAGACCATGCCGCGAAGCAGGCGATGGTGGAGGCAAATCTGCGGCTCGTCGTCTCGATCGCGAAGCGGTACCGAAATCAGGGCCTTCCGTTCCTCGACCTCATCCAGGAGGGCACGATCGGGCTCGTCCGCGCGGCCGAGAAGTTCGACTACCGCAAGGGGTTCAAGTTCTCGACGTACGCGACCTGGTGGATCCGCCAGGCGGTGGCGCGCGCCATTGCAGACAAGGGACGCACGATACGGATGCCCGTCCACGTCGTCGAGAAGCTGAACCGCATCCTTCGCTCCGAGCGGAAGTTGCGCGCAGAACGCGGGCGCGAGCCGACGATCGAGGAGATCGCGCGCGAGCTCGAGATGTCGTCCGAGGAGGTCGAGCACATCAGGCGCAGCGCGCAGACCCCGGTCTCGCTCGAGAAGCCGGTGGGCGACGACGACGAGTCCGAGTTCGGGCACTTCCTCGCCGACCAGTCGGCGCCGCTGCCCGAAGAGCTTGCGGAGACCGCGCTTCAACGCGAGGCGCTCCGCACGATCCTCGGCGCGCTCTCCGAGCGCGAGCGTCGCGTGCTCGAGCTTCGCTATGGCCTCGACGGGCAGCAGCCGCGAACGCTCGACGAGGTTGGCCGCGCCTTCAACGTCACCCGCGAGCGCATCCGCCAAATCGAGCACCAGGGACTGAAGAAGCTTCGCGCGCTCGCGGACACGCAGCGCGTCCGCGACGTCGCCTGACGGCAGCTGGCTAGACTGCGCGCCCGGTGTCGGCGCGGTCATACGAGGAGCTCAGAGCGCAGCTCGGCGAGCTGATCTCCATCCCCTCCGTCAGTGCCGATCCTGCCCACGCTGACGACGTCGAGCAGGCGGCCGACTGGGTCGCGGAGGCGATCCGTTCGGCCGGCGGCGAGGCGGCGGTCGAGGCGCGGGACGGTGGGCGACCGCTCGTCATCGGCGAGGTCGGCGCATCGAACGGAGCGAACGGGGCCCCGACGGTGCTCGTCTACGCGCACTTCGACGTGCAGCCCGCGGATCCACTCGAGCTCTGGGACACGCCGCCGTTCGAGCTCGCCGAGCGCGAGGGCTGGCTCTACGCTCGCGGAGTCGCGGACGACAAGGCGCAGCTCCTCATGCTCATCGAGGCGGCGCGCCAGCTCTCCGCGGCCGGCGAGCTGCCCGTCAACGTGCGCTTCGCGCTCGACTCCGAGGAGGAGGTCGGCGGCCAGTCGATCGTGGAGTGGGTCGCCGGGGACGAGCGAGGAGCCGACGCGGCGATCGTCTTCGACGGCGACATGTTCAGACGGGGCGTGCCGACGTTCAACACGGCACTTCGCGGCCTCTGCTACTTCCACGTCACGGCGCGCACAGGCGCGCGCGACCTGCACTCGGGCCTGTTCGGCGGCGTGGCGCTCAACGCTATGCACGCGCTCATGCAGGCCCTCTCCGCGGTAACGGCCAAGGACGGCCGCGTGCCGGACCCGCTTCGCGTCGGCCTCGAGCCTCCGACGGCCGAGGAGCGCGAGGGCTGGGCAACGCTTCCCGACGGGGCGGGACCACTCGCGGAAGTCGGCGCACAGCCCTCGGACGCGCAGGCCCTAGCCGAGTACTACAACCGAACCTGGGCGGAGCCGTCCGTCGACGTCCACGGCATTGCCGGCGGCTCGCCGGATCTCGTGAAAACTGTGCTTCCCGTGCACGCACGCGCAAACGTCTCGATTCGGATTGCCGCCGGCCAGAACGTGGCCGACGTGAGCGCAGCGTTCGAGAAACTGCTGCGCGAAGCCGCTCCCGTGGGGGCAGAGCTCGGGATCGAGCTCGTCTCCTCCGCCGAGCCGGGGGTCATCTCGCCGGACGCGCCGGCGCTCGCGCTCGCGCGAGAGGCGTTCGAGAGCGTATTCGGCGGGTCGTCGCTCCTCGTGAGGGTCGGGGGCTCGGTGCCGGTTGTCGCCAGTCTCGCCGGACGCGGGATCCCCACCATCTCGACGGGCATCGCGACGACGGACGCAAATGCCCACTCGCCGAACGAGCGCTTCCCCGTGGAGCATCTGACGCTCGGCGTCGACGCCATCCGCGAGACGTACCGCCGACTCGGGCAGCTTGGCTAGCGCACCGTTCGCCAGCGAGCTCGCTGCCGAGCTCGCGGACGATGTACTCGAGCGCTTCCTGCGCTACGTCAAGATCGACACGCAGTCCGTGGATCGCGCCGGCCGCCGACCGAGCAGCGACAAGCAGCTCGACCTCTCGCGCCTGCTCGTCGAGGAGCTCCGGGATATCGGATTGTCGGATGCCGAGTTGAACGAAGGGGCGTCGGTCTTCGCGAGCCTGCCGGGAAAGGGCGGGACACCGGTCGTCGGCCTCATCGCCCACGTCGACACGACGCCGGACGTGACGGGCGCTGGGGTCACACCGATCGTCCATCGCGGCGCAGGCGGAGCGCGGATCGAGTTGCCGGGCGACTCGCGTCAGGTCCTCGACCCCGAGCATCTGCCGGCGCTCGCGGAGCGGACCGGGCACGACATCGTGACGAGCGACGGCACGACGCTCCTCGGAGCCGATGACAAGGCCGGTATCGCCGAGATCATGGCTGCGGTCGCGTTTCTCGCCAAGAATCCGACGCGGCCACGCGCACCGATCCGGGTCGCGTTCACCGTCGACGAAGAGGTCGGTCGCGGCGCCGAGGACTTCGATCTCGACGCGTTCGGCGCCGACGTCGCATACACGCTCGACGGCTCGGGTCTCGGCGAGGTCGAGATCGAGACGTTCTCCGCGAGGTCGGTTCGGATAACGATCTCCGGGCTCTCCGTGCATCCCGGAACGGCGAAAGGGAAGCTCGTCAACGCGGTCAAGCTGGCCGCAGAGCTCGTCGGCTCGCTCCCGGCGGACCGGCTCTCGCCCGAGACCACGGAGGAACGCGAGGGCTACGTCCACCCCAGTCGAATCTCGGGCAACGCCGAGAAAACGATTGTGGACTTCATCGTCCGCGACCACGACGACGACCTGCTCGAGGAGCACACGAAGCTCCTGCGCTCGCTCGCGAAGGACGTCGCCGAGCGCGAGCCGCGCGCACACGTCGAGGTCGAGGAGCGAGATTCTTACCGCAACATGCGCCCGTTCGTCGAGCGGACGCCGCGCGCCATGGAGGCAGCATTCGAGGCGATTCGCCGCGTCGGTGTGGAGCCGAAGCTCACGATCACGAGGGGCGGCACCGACGGGGCCGTCCTCTCGTCACGGGGCCTGCCGACTCCGAATCTGTTCACCGGCGGGCAGGAGTACCACTCCGTTCGGGAGTGGGCAAGCGTGCAGGACATGGCTTCGGCGGCGGCGATGATCGTCGAGCTGGCCGGTGTTTGGTCCGAGCCCGATCCCGATCCGTCGGAATAGCGCGCCGGCCCGGGCGGTTTACGACTGCATGGCGCGACTCGTCGGGATCAACCACATCGCGGTCGAAGTGCGCGACGTGAACGAGGCGATTGCATTCTTCGAGCAGATCTTCGATGCAGTGACTCTCCGGGGCCGTGCGGGGAGAATGGCGTTCGTCGACATGGGTGACCAGTTCGTTGCCCTCGAGTCGGTGGGACGCGACCCAGTGTCCGCCGGTCACTTCGGATTGGTCGTCGACGACGCGTCGAGCACGCTCGAGCGTGCTCGTGGCGCGGGGGCACGCATGGTCGGCCGAAATGACTTCCTCGACCCGTCGGGAAACCGCTGGCAAGTGGTCGACTACCGCGATATCCAATTCACGAAGACACCACGCGTCCTCGAGGGCATGGGCCTCGCAGGGCTAGAGAAGTCCGAGCGTGCGCTCGAGGAGCTCCGCGCGGCGAATCTCGCCGACTGACGAGACGTCAGGCGTCGTGCACGCCGCAGCCGAGCCACTCGTGGCCGAAGCGGCGCATCTCGTGCACGATCGGGAGGAGCGCGGTGCCCTTCGGGGTCAGTTCGTACTCGACACGTGGCGGCGACTCCGGGTAGCTCCGTCGCACGACCATCTCCTCGGCCTCGAGCCAGCGCAGTCGCTCGGCGAGCGTCCGTGGGCTGATGCCCTCGCACGAGCGCTCGAGCTCGGTGAAGCGCCGCGGACCTTCGGAGAGGTCGTGTACGAGCAACACCGTCCACTTCGAGCCGACGATCTCGGCCGCAGTCGCGACGGAGCAAGTCCCCGTCTCGTGGACGGGAAGCATCGTGCGTGGACTCACGGGCTCAGTGTACGACTGCCGGGCTGGAATCGGGCCTCCGCGCCGTGTAGATCACCGTGTCGAGCGTCCGCTCGACACGGCCGTCGAAGTCCTCGCGCGCGATCCGCTCGATGCCGTCGAGAATCGAGACTCGCCGCGCCTCGTCGAGCCGTGCGATCGGCGAGAACGTCGAGTACAGCCCACGGATGCCTCGAGCGTCCCACTCGGCGCGCCAGGTAACGAGCTCATGCTCGATCTGCTCGAATCCGGCGCGCTCGAGCGCGGCCACCCTCTCCTCGGTGTCGCGGGCGTGTGCGGGGCGTCCTTCCTTGCCGGCAGTGGGACTACGCGCCAATCCTTCGAGCAGCGGGCTCGTCGCGGCGATGAACGCGTCGGTATCTCCCGCGTCTCCGAAGAGGGTCCACCACAGCGCGAACCAGCCTCCCGGTCGCAGGGCGCAGAAGACCTTGTCCAGCCCGACGTCCTCGTCGATCCAGTGGAACGACGACGCCGCAGCGGCGAGATCGAACACCTCGAGCTCCAAGCTCACGTCCTCGAGGGGGGCGATGTGGAGCTC
>JACCVK010000318.1 GCA_013698195.1 Actinomycetota bacterium
GACGACACTGGTGACTGCGGTAGTCGCCGAGATTCTCGTGGGCTCGATCGACGTCTTCGCGGACGAAGCCGGGCTGAGCGAGTTCTTCGTCGCGGCGGTGATCATCGCGATCGTCGGCAATGCAGCGGAGCACGGCGGCGCCGTCGTCGTGGCGTATCGCGGGAAGATCGCGCTCGCCGGAGAGATCGCCCTCGCTTCGGCGGCACAGGTTGCGGTCTTCCTCATACCGGCCGTCGCTCTCCTCTCCTGGTTCCTCGATCCGCTGGCGCTGTCCTTCCGCCCCGTCGAGATCGCGACGCTCGCCGGCGCGACCGTGTTCACCGCCGGCGTGATCTGGACCGGGCACTCGAGCCGTTTTCGCGGCGGCCTGCTGCTTGCCGGATACGTGGTGGTGGTTGTCGTGTTCTTCCTCACAGGCGACCGTTAGGGCGAATGAAGGTGTTGTAAGGATCGTCTGAGCGACCGTTTCCTTGTTCACGAGGGTCGGGTACACCTCTTCGATGGCTCTTCGGGTCGCTTTAGTGACGGCGTGCGCATTCGCGGCATTCGCCACGACGTTGGCGAAGGACGCGGCCGCCGCCCCAGGCGTCCGCTTTGGCATCCAGGACGACGCGTGGCTCGAGTTCGGCCCGGGAACGCTGTCTCAGCGGGTCGCGGAGCTCGACCGGATCGGGCTCGAGGTCGTCAGGGTGACGCTGCACTGGTATCGCATCGAGCGTTCGCCGGGCCGCTACGACTGGCGTCGCTCGGATCGGCTGCTGCGCGCGCTCGACGCGCGCGGCCTCGATCCCGTCGTCACGCTCTGGGGAACTCCCGAGTGGGCGAACGACGGGGCTCCGAATGTTCCACCGCGAGTCGGCGCCGATTTTTCGAGCTTCGCGCGCGCGGCGGCTGCGCGGTATCCGTTCGTTCGCCACTGGACGATGTGGAACGAGCCGAACAAAGCGATCTGGCTTAAGCCGGTCTCAGCTCGCGTCTACGTGTCCAAGATCTTGAACCCCGGGCACGCGGGCATCAAGGCGGCGAATCCACGAGCACGGGTCGCCGGTGGGGTGACCGCTCCTCGAGGCGGAAAGGGCGGCATTGCTCCGGTCGACTTCATCCGCGGCATGGATCGCGCCGGTGCTCGGCTCGACGCGTACGCGCATCATCCGTATCCGGACTACCCGGGCGATACGCCATTCGAGGGCGGCTGCGGACATTGCAAGACGATCTCTATGTCGACGCTCGAGCGGCTCCTGCGCGAGGTCGACAAGGCGTTCCCGCGCGCATCGATCTGGCTGACCGAGTACGGCTACCAGTCGAGTCCCGATCCGTTCGGCGTGAGTCCCGAGACGCAGGCGCAGTTCGTGTCGGAGGCAGCACGCCGCGTCTTCGCTGCACCTCGTGTCGAGATGCTGATCCACTACCTCTACCGCGACGAACCGGATCTTGAGCGGTGGCAGAGCGGCCTCGAGACGGTCGACGGCGAGGCGAAGCTCGCACTCCAGGCAACGATGATCCCGTTCACGCAGGTGACGCGCGCGGGGACGCGTCCGACCGTATGGGGACAGGTGCGACCCGGCACCGGTGGGCAGTCCTATGTCATCCAGCGCCGAGCCGGTGGATCGTGGGTTGCCGTCGGTGGCATGCGCGCGACGTCGTCGCGGGGCTACTTTGGGCGCACGGTATCCGCGGCAAAGGGCACGCAACTCCGCATCTGGTATCCAGCGCGGCGGCTGGCGAGCGCTACGCTCGTCGTGCGCTAGCGGTCGCGCCGACGAGCGCGGCCGCAGCTCCTTCGACCGCTCGCTCGACGTCCTCGTCCCCGACGTGAAGGTGGAAGACGGCGCGAATCAGATGCGCGTGGATCGTGGCGGAGAGCCCGACACCCTGCGCCTTGAGCGCGGCGAGTGCGTCCGGGACACTCATTCCGAGCGAGCCAACGTCGAGCTGGACGAAGTTCGTCTCCACGCGCTCCAGGTCGACCGGCACGCCCGCGGCGACAAGGCCTTCCGCGAACGCGCGCGCACGAGCGTGATCCTCGGCCAGGCGATCGACGTTGTGCTCGAGCGCATAGACGCCCGCTGCCGCCACGATGCCGGCCTGCCGCATGGCGCCTCCGAAGAGGTGCTTCTCCCGCCACGCCCGCTCGATGAGCTCCTGCGAGCCGGCGAGGAGCGCGCCAAGCGGGCACCCAAGACCTTTCGAGAGGCAGAGCGTGACGGTGTCGAAGCGTGAGCCGATCTCGGCCGGAGGGAGCTCCTGCGCCACGGCGGCGTTGAGCAGGCGTGCACCATCGAGGTGCACCGCGAGCCCATGCTCGCGTGCCGTCGCGAGTACCGCAGCGAGCTCCTCGAGCGGCCACACGCGGCCCCCCGCGTTGTTGTGCGTGTTCTCGAGCGCGAGCACTGTCGCGCGCTGGTCTGCGACCTTCGTGCTCGGCGCAGACGCGGCGCGCACCTGCTCGGGCGCGATCCGGCCTGCGAAACCGGGCAGTCCGCGCGTGATCAGCCCCGCGTGCGCTGCCGCGCCGCCGTACTCGTAGACGATGACGTGGGACGTCTCCTCGGCGAGGAGGACGTCGCCCGGTCGCCCGTGGAGCTTGAGCGCGATCTGGTTCGCCATCGTCGCCGTGGGCACGAAGAGCGCGGATTCGTGTCCGAGCAGCGCGGCGACTCGCTGCTGGAGCGCCGTCACTGTCGGGTCCTCGCGCTTCTGCTCGTCTCCCACGACGGCGGCGGCAATTGCCGCACGCATGCCTTCGGTGGGCTGCGTGACGGTGTCGGAGCGCAGGTCGATCAGAGGCTTGACCGCTGGGTTGCCCACTGTCCAGACGCTACCTTCCGGCCGTGGATCTCGTCCTTCTCGAAGGCACGCTCGCGGACCTCGGCGAGCCGTCGTACCGAGCGCTCCAGGTCTGGGAGTGGACGGCGCGCGGCGCGGGCTCGTATGACGACATGACGTCGCTGCCCAAGCATCTGCGCACCGCGCTCGCGGACGCAGTCCCGTTCTCCACACTCGAAGTCGTCACGGAACGCGAGTCCCGCGACGGCACGCTGAAGACGCTCTTCCGCACGCACGACGGGCATCCCGTCGAAACCGTCCTCATGCGTTACCGCGACGGTCGTCGCTCGCTCTGCCTCTCGTCTCAGTCCGGCTGTCCGCTCACCTGCACGTTCTGCGCGACCGGCGCGATGCAGTTCGGCCGGAACCTCACCGCCTCCGAAATCCTCGAGCAAGCGCTTCACTTCCGTCGCCGGGAGGCCGTGAACCACGCCGTCTACATGGGGATGGGCGAGCCTTTCCTCAACGTCGATGCGGTCCTTGCCTCAGCGCTTCGCCTGCGAGACATCGGGATCACACATCGCAGAACGACCATCTCGACTGTCGGTTGGCTTCCGGGCCTCCGCCGCTTCGTCGACGAGGTCGAGAAGCCGATACGGCTGGCGCTGTCGATCCACGCTGCCGATCCCGAGCTGCGCTCCGAGCTGATGCCCGTCAACGACCGCTATCCACTCGACGACGTGCTCGCCGAATGCCGCCGTTACGTCGAGCTTCGGCGACGGAAGGTGTTCGTCGAGTACGTCATGCTCGCGGGCGTCAACGACGGCCCGCAGCACGCGCGCGCACTGGCGGCGAGCCTCGACCCGAAAGCGTTCAAGGTGAATCTCATCCCGTACAATCCGACCGGAGGATTCGACGCATCCTCGCGCTCCGCCATCGAGGCGTTCAAGGCAGTGCTCGACCGGGCGCGTATCCCAGCGACGGTTCGACTTACGCGTGGCCGCGACATCGAAGCTGCTTGCGGTCAGCTCGCGACGGCACCGCGGACCCGCCGCTCGGCTATTCGCGGATAGCGCTAGCTTCCAGCTGTGGAGAGCGGCTCTCGCGAGCGAGTCTCGGGCGTTGGCGGCGTCTTCTTCCGTTCGCGGGATCCCGCTTGTCGCCTGGTACGAAGAGCACCCGCTTGTCGCCTGGTACGAAGAGCACCTCGGTGTTCCCGTCACCGAGGGTTACGTCGTGTTCCCCGAGAGCCGCGACACCCACTGGGTCCCGTTCAAGGCAGGCACCGACTACTGGCCGGTGGACAAGCAGGCGATGGTCAACTTCACCGTTCGCGACCTCGACGCGATGCTCGAGCAGCTCCGGTCGGCGGATGTGCCCGTGGACGAGAAAATCGAGGACGGCGAGTACGGCCGCTTCGGCTGGGCGACCGATCCCGAGGGCAACCGCATCGCTCTGGCAACCGCCCGAGCCTTAGCAACCGGTTCCTCGAGAAATGAGAAGGCCGCCTGGGTCGGCGGCCTTCTCTGGGGAGGAGAGTGGGTATGCCTGTCGCTAGCCGACCTTCGGCAGCCGGACCGAGCGAAGCGTCATCGCACGCGCGCTTTGGCGTGCGCGCGACGATCTTCACGAGCAACCGCTTGCCGAGCATCGACTTCGTGGCGGGCACGCCGACCCGTGGCCTTGCCGGCCTTGTTGCTGAACGCCGAGTGCGTACCCGAGATCGTGTTGACGACACGCGGCACGCGGGTGACCGAGACGATTGCATGACGCACGGTCTTTCCGCGCAGGTCGCGAACGGTGACGAGCATGCGGAAGCGCTTGGTCATGCTGACCCGCTTGGTGAGGGGCCGGACGCGCACTGAACACGGGCAGGATCAATGCAAGAACGAGAGTAGGGAGCACTCGCCGACCACCCCCTGTCAGTGCCTTTGTAGAACTCATCACGACCTCCTTGCGTTGGGGGAAAGCTCCCATCGCATGGTCTGATACCGACGTCCGTCGATTCGGACGGACGCAGTCGGTTAGATCACCTCTTTTTGGAGACCGAGATCACTCGTTCGTGGCGGCGTGCGCGTCGAATGCCGGCGGATCCGCGGGCGGCGATTACTCGGCCGGCACGAGCGCGGGATGCTCTTCGAAGAGGTAGCGCAACACGGGCTGCTTCACGGCGCGAACCTCGTCGAGCCGACGCACCGGCCGCCCGCGGGGGGCGTCGCGCACCAGCTCCGGATCCGTGGCGGCCTCCTCCGCGATCCGCCGCATGGCGGCCACGAACTCATCCAGCCTCTCCTTGGGCTCGGTCTCGGTCGGCTCGATCATGAGCGCCTCCGGCACGACGAGTGGGAAGTACACCGTCGGCGGGTGGATGCCGTAGTCCATGAGGCGTTTCGCGACGTCCAGCGCAGTGACGCCGTGCTCGCGCTTGAGGTTCCTCGCGGAGAGCACGAACTCGTGCATGCAGTGGCGGTCGTACGGCAGGTCGTAGACGTCTCGAAGCTGCGCGAGGAGGTAGTTCGCGTTGAGCACCGCCGCTTCCGACATCTCGCGTAGCTCCGGCCCGTACGCGCGAATGAAGGCATACGAGCGAACGAAGACGCCGAATGGCCCCGCGAAACCACGCACGCGCCCGATCGACTTCGGCTTGCCCGAGTCGAGGTGGTAGCTCTCTCCGTCGCGGGTGACACGCGGCACCGGGAGATACGGCTCGATCGTTTCCCGTACGGCTACGGGACCTCCCCCAGGTCCGCCGCCGCCATGAGGCTGGGAGAACGTCTTGTGGAGGTTGTAGTGGACGATGTCGAAGCCCATGTCCCCCGGCCTCGAGATGCCCACGACCGCGTTCAGGTTCGCGCCGTCGTAATAGAGGAGGGCGCCGGCGTCGTGGAAGATCCGAGCCACGTCCTCGATTCCTTCGTCGAAGAGCCCGAGCGTCGAGGGATTCGTGAGCATGAGACCGGCCGTGCGCTCGTCCACTTTCGCGCGCAGGTCGTCGAGGTCCAGGTTGCCGCGAGCGTCTGTCTCGACCTTCGCGAGCTTGTACCCAGCCATCGTCACGCTTGCCGGATTCGTGCCGTGTGCCGTGTCCGCGGTGATGATCGTGTCGCGGTCCTCGCCGCGGTCCGCGAAGTACGCGCGCATGAGCATGAGCCCGGTCAGCTCGCCCTGCGAGCCGGCGGCGGGCTGGAGGGTCACGGCCGGCAGCCCGGCGATCTCGGCGAGCATCTCCTGGAGTCGCCACATGAGCTCGAGCGCACCCTGTGCGGCCTCGTCTTCCTGATACGGGTGTAGATCCCGGAAGCCCGGAAGCCCGGCGAGCCGCTCGTGCACGCGCGGGTTGTGCTTCATGGTGCAGGAGCCGAGCGGGTAGAAGCCGGTGTCGACACCGAACGTTCGGTCCGCGAGCGCCGTGAAGTGGCGGACGAGCTCAGGCTCTGAGACCTCCGGCAGTCGTGGGGGACGCGAACGGCGAAGCGACTCCGCGACCTCCGGTACCGGCAAGTCGAGCTGCGGTGGGCGCCCGGCGCGGCGTCCGGGTCGAGAGCGCTCGAAGAGAAGCGGTGCATCCGGCCAGGTCTGCCCCGGCTCGTGCGTGCTCACGGGCAAGCCCGGGTCGGCGAGGCCGGCCAGAAGCGAGCACGTCTCATCCGCACACCTCCGCGAGCACGGCCGCGAGGCGGTCGACGTCGTCGGCAGTCTTCTTCTCGGTCACGGCTACGAGCAGCACGTCGTCCATCCCCTCGTAGTCACGCCCGAGCGCGTAGCCGGGATGCACGCCGCGCTCTCGAGCTCGACGTACGACCTCGCGAGCGGCCAACGGCGTGCGAAACGCGACCTCCTTGAAGGCCTGCGCCTCGAAAGCCGGCTCGAGCTGGATGCGCTCCCGTGCGTACTGCGCCAGCGCGAGGCACGTCTCTCCCACCTCGCGCAGCCCGGCCGGGCCGAGCCACGCCAGCGTCGCAAGACCGGCAAAGGCGAGCAGCGTCTGGTTCGTCGTGATGTTGGAGGTCGCCTTCTCGCGACGGATGTGCTGCTCGCGGGTCTGGAGCGTCAGCACGAAACCGCGCCGGC
>JACCVK010000319.1 GCA_013698195.1 Actinomycetota bacterium
ACCTCGCGAGCTCGGGCGGGCCGCTCCCGTACATGCTGCGCTTGCGCGACATCGAGCGACAGCCCGAAGCCCACGCGACCGCGCTCGCCGAGCCCTGGAGAACGCTGGCCGCCGAGCATTCGCAGGATGCAGCTGCGTTCGGCCGGGCCTGGCGAGCCGAGGCCGAGAGCCTTGGGTTCGACGAAGTGAACGACCTCATCGACCGTCACAACCGCTGGTACCCGGTCGAATCGCGTCTGCCGATGGATCCTCGGACCGGCGACTACGCGCTCGTCAACGGTCGCGACTACCGGCTGGAACCGCTCGGTGCCGGGTGGGTGCTCGAGCGCTTCCCGGCCGAGCTCGAGACCGCCCTCGCCTCCTGAGCTCTCGTTCGCGGTGTTGGCAGTGAGAATGCCGGCATGACGCTTGGCGAGCTCGCGGTCACGATCGGCCTGCTGTGCGTCCTCGGACTAGTCGCCCGCCGGTTTGGTCTGTCTGCGATCCCCGCCTACCTCCTCGCCGGGCTGCTCCTCGGGCCGAACGAACCGAAGGTTCTCTCGCTCATCCAGCCCTCGGAAGTGACTGATTTCGTCGCCGACCTCGGGATCGTGTTTCTCCTCTTCTTCCTCGGTCTCGAGTTCAGCCTGACTCGCCTCACCCGTACCGGCCGGCATGTCGGCCTGGGCGGCACGGTCGACCTCGTCTTCAACTTTGCGCTCGGCCTGATCGTCGGGGTCGCCGCCTTCGGGTTCACGTTCGCGGGGCTCGTGCTCGCAGGCTGCGTCTACGTGTCGTCGAGCGCGATCGCGGTAAAGGGGCTGATCGACTTCCGGCGGCTCGGCGACGATGAAACCGACCTGGTGCTCGCGATCCTCGTGTTCGAAGACCTCGTAATCGCGTTCATGCTCGGGTTCGCTGCCGCAGGCGGCGGGGCGCCCTCCGAGACGCTCGTGCTCGTCGCGAAGGCTCTCGGGTTCATCACCGTCGGGCTCGCCGCTTCACGCTGGCTCTCGCGACCGATCGACCGCCTACTCGACCGTCTGCCGCTCGAGTTCTTCCTCCTCGCCGTCTTCGGCTTTCTCGTAAGTGCGGCGGCGATCGCAGACCAGCTCGGCCTCTCGGAGGCAATCGGCGCCTTGATGGCCGGGATTGTCCTCTCCGAGACGTCCGTGCGCGAGCAGATCGAGGATCGTTTCTTCGGCTTCCGAGACATCTTCGCTGCGCTCTTCTTCTTCACCTTCGGGCTGTCGATCGACATCGGCGCGATCCCGGAGGTGGGGTGGCTGGTTGCCCTCGCCGTCGTCCTGACGCTCGTCGGCAAACTTGGCGGCGGCCTCATCGCGGGTGCCGCCGGCGGCTTCACACGCCGCCAGAGCTTCAACGCGGGCGTCGCCTTGGTCGCGCACGGCGAGTTCACGATCATCCTCGCCCAGCTCGCCTCCGAAAACCCCCTCGTCGGAGCCGGGGAGAGCCGCGACCTGGTCGCCTTCGCGGGGCTCTACGTCCTCGCGACCGCGACGATCGGGCTCGTGCTGATGAAGGAGTCGAAGCGCCTCGGCCGCGTGTTCTTCCCGACCCCTAGACTGATCGAGGAGCGCTGATGCCTGTAGACCTGCGAGAGACTCGGCTGCCCGGAGTCGGCGTGAAGTACACGTTTCGGACGGCCATCGGCGGTCGCCTCGCCGTCATCCTGCACATCGACGGTCAGCGGGAGATCTACTTCTACCGCCGTGCAGACGACGACGAGCCGAGTGCGGTGATCGACCTCCACGACGATGAGGCGCGTCAGCTGGGCGCGATCATCGGCGGCGCATACGAACGCCCCCAGATCGTCGAGGATCTCGAGCTGGCGCTCGGGGAGCTCCACATCGAGTGGATCCCGGTTCCCGACACGAGCCCCGCGATCGGCCTCACGCTCGCCGACGCGCGTCTGCGCGCGCGGACAGGCGTGACCGTCATCGCAATCCTCCGCGAGCCCGAGCCGGTAAGCGGCGCGCAGCCTGAGGACATGATCGAGCAGGGAGACACGCTCGTCGGCGTAGGCAAAGGGGGTCAGTTCGTCGAGTTCAGGCGGTTGCTCGCCTCCGGTCCGTTCGGCGACGAAGCAGCTTGAGGTCGGTGCGCTTTGACGAGCGCGTCGATTGCGGGACTCTCCTCGTTCTCCACGGTCCGTAACACGCGTTCGGCCTTCTCGATCTCGAGGCCGGGGAGAATCTCGGCGAGCTCCTCCGTGATCTCCTGAGCGGTGTAGAGGAGGGACACGTCGCTCGGCCCGCCGACTCCTGCAGACGCGTTCAGCACGTCGTGTCCGACAAGGAGGAACGTTCCGCCGGGCGCCAGTGCACTCGCAGCGCGCCCGAGAACGCGCCGGCGGTCCTCGGGCGGCAGGTGCAGGAAGAAGACGACCACCAAGTCGTAACTCGCAGGCCCCGGCTCGAAGTCGAGGAGGTCCTCGTGCTGGAAGTCCACGTCGACGCCTGCCGCGACCGCCCGCTCCCGCGCTCTCGCGATCGCGACCTCGGAGAAGTCGACGCCGATGGCCTTCCAGCCGAGTGTCGCGAGCAGGATCGTGTGCCGTCCTTCGCCACATGCGAGGTCGAGCGCCCGTCCGGGCGCGAGGTCGGCTACCTCGCTCTCGAAGAACCTGTAGGGGTGCGAGCTCCAGAGCTGCTCTTGCTCGGAGTACTTGCGATCCCAGTCCTCACGCTTCACGAGGTCGCATCCCGTGAGCGGCAACGCGCCACGTCGCCGCGAGCGTCAGCAGACAGAGCCCGGCGCCGACGAGGTAGGGGACGGAGTCGCCTCGCGACTCGGCCAGCCCACCTCCGAGTGACGGCCCGATGAGCGCGCCGAGCGCCCATGAGCTGTTCATGATCCCGAACGCAAGCCCCTGTGGAACACCTGCCACCTCCGCGCGATGCGACGTGAGCGACATCGCCGGTGTGTACAGCGCGCCAACGGTGATTGCCGCTCCGCCGACGAGGACGGCGATGAGCACGGGCTCGGATGACACCGCGAGCGCCACCGTGACCGCAACCGATCCCGCAAGAGCGATCCGGATCGGAAGGAGCCGTCCATGACGGTCGGTCGCACGGCCGAGGTACGGGTTGAGCACGACCTCGACGATGCCGGAGGCGAAGAAGACTGTCGCGATCAGGAGCGTCGACCAGCCGGCGTCGTCGAGCGCGAGCGGCGCGAGCACGACCAGCACTCCGAACAGGAGCGCGGGCAGCGCGTTCAGCCACAGTCCGCCGAGGAACCGCTTGTCCCGGAACGCACGCGCGAGCCCGTCTGCGCTGAGGCGTTCTCCTGGTGCGGCGCGCCCGAGGAGCGCCAGCCCGCCGAGGACGACCGCGACGACGCCGAGAGCGACGAACGACACCCGAACACCGACGGCATCGGCCGCGCCGCCGAACATCGGCCCGATGATCGCTCCTGCCACCGCCGTGCCGAATGCGTATCCCAGCGCCTCTCCCCGCCGCTCCCTCGGCCATGTGCTCGAGACCCACGCGAGAGCTCCCGCCCAGGTGACCGTGCTCGAGAAGCCCTGCACGAAGCGCGCGAGACCAAGCGCGACCGGTCCGTCCGCAAGCGCGAAGGCGAAGCTTGCCGCCGCGAGCAGCAGGAGCCCGCCGACGACCGCGTGCTTCGGGCTGAAGCGCGCCGCGACGATTCCACCTGGAATCCCGCCCAGCAATGCACCTGCGCCGAACGCAGCGACGAGCAGCCCTGCGCCGGCCTTCGAGAGGTCGAATTCCTCCGCGTAACCCGGGATGAGCGGAGTGAGCGCGGTGAAGAGCATCGCGTCCACGAAGATGATCGAGCTGACGAGAAAGAGCAGACGGCGCACGGATTCGAGGATACGCGCGCGCCTGCGTCGCGCCGGACGCTCGGAACCCAGACGCTCCGAACGTTTCCCCGGTCCAAAGAAATGCACCGAACCGGTGACGTCTCCGTCCGGCTTTCCGACTGACCTCCGCCGAAGCGGGTGCCTGTTGGAGAGCCATCAACCTCGGACGCTCCGTGCTCGGTGCAGTCGCGACTCTATACGTCCTGCGCGGCTGGTCAAGCGCCGCTCGCGCGAATCGTCCGCAATTTCCGACAACCGGGTCCGCGGCCCTACCACCGCTGCTTCCTGACCTCCAAAAGAAAATGCACCGAGCGGTGACGTCTTCGTCCGGCCTTCCGACTGACCGCCGCCGAAGCGACTGCCGATCGGAGGGCCATCAACCTAGGACGCTCCGTACTCGGTGCATCGGGGACTCTACGAGACGAAGGGGAAGCCGTCAAGCACACCAGATCGGAACTTTCCGCTTTTTGCGTTTTTTCTTTTCTACAGTGTGACATTGCGCTTACGCGCATGTGCTCTGGTACACGAGGGAGATCGACAACGGCCGAGCCGGAGTGACTCACGGGAGCTCAGCCCAAGAATTCGCCGAGCCGGGAACGCTTTCGTCCACCTTCCCGACCGGCTTTCCGCTTCCGCGTACAGCTGCTCGGGAGGCTTCGTCCTACCGGCGCCCCGTGCTCGGCGCAGGAACGAATCTATGCAACCGAACATGTCCGTACAAGGGGGTCACGGGATCGAAGTTCGCGCAATTTGCGGGCGCGCCGGGTCGGTGCGTGCTCTCCCGCGTGCCCCATAGCCGGATTAGTGTCCGCGGCCATGCGGGACCGGGCACGCGCAGTGGTCATCGGCGGAGGAGTGGGCGGCTGCGCGATCGTCTACTGGCTCGCGCGTCTCGGCTGGGACGACGTCGTCCTGCTCGAGCGGGCAGACCTGACGAGCGGTTCGACCTTCCATTCCGCCGGCCTCGTGGGGCAGCTTCGGAACTCGCTCTCGCTCACGAAGATGATGATGAGCTCGGTCGACCTCTACCGGGCGCTCGAGGAGGAGGTCGGGCTCGAAACCGGCTGGCGCGAGGTCGGCTCGCTTCGCCTCGCATCGTCCGAAGAGCGGATGGACGAGATCGCGCGCCAAGCGGGCTGGGCGAAGACCTTCGGGCTCCCGCTCGAGCTCGTCTCACCCGCCGAGGCGCAGGAGCTTTTCCCCCCGCTGGCTCCCGAAGGCGTCCTCGGCGCGGCCTATCTTCCGACCGACGGCTACGTCGATCCGAGCCAGCTCACGTTCGCGCTCGCGGAAGGGGCGCGTCAGCGCGGGGCAGAAGTGTCGACGAACACACGCGTGACCGGGATTCGCCTCGAGCGCGGCCGGGTTCAGGCGGTGGAGACCGACCGCGGCGAGATCGAGACGGAGATCGTCGTCAATGCGGGCGGGATGTACGCGTTCGAGATCGGCGCGCTCGTGGGCGTGAACGTCCCCGTCCTCCCGATGGCGCACGAATACCTGATCACGAAGCCGTCCGGTCTGCCCACGGACATGCCGACGATGCGCGATCCGTCGCTCCTCGTCTACTTTCGACCCGAGTCGGGAGGGCTCATCATGGGAGGCTACGAGCGCCACTGCGCCCCCTGGAGCGTGGATGGCATTCCAGCCGACTTCAACTCCCGGCTCCTCGACGAGGACTGGCCGCGCTTCGAAGAGCTGCTCGAGAACGCCGTCCTACGCGTCCCGGAGCTCGCGGATATGGACGCGATCCGCCTCATCAACGGACCTGAGGCTTTCACGCCCG
>JACCVK010000330.1 GCA_013698195.1 Actinomycetota bacterium
CGCGAGACCCACGGCGACGACGGCGAGCGTTCCCAACGAGTTGCCGGCAATGGCCAGCACGCGCGCGGGCCAGAGCTCTAGGACGTCCTGCGCGTCGGGCACGTCCATGCCGGCGAGCCCGAGCCGAACCGGCATCGCCAGCGCGACCCCGGCCGCGAGCCCCGTGTAGATAAGGCCTGCCGGAGCCGCGAGCCTCCTTCTGACGAGCAGGAGTGAGCCGACTCCGAGGAGCGGGGCGGTGAGAAGAGCGCCACCGAGGTAGTAGATGCGGAACGAGGCGGCGTTCCAGCCCGCGGCTACTCCCCAGGCGAGTGCGCCCGTCGAGATCGCGTATGCACTGAGCGCAGCGGCCCAGGCGGCGAAGGCGGTGCTGCGCTGCTCCAGGGCTCGACGGACGAGCTTGGCCGAAAGGCGCAGAGAGACGAGCGCGGCGCCGAATGCGAGGAGCGCGTCCACGCGGGGACAATAGTGACGGCGCGAGCCCGGAAACCCGCATGGCTATGCCGAGAACGCTGCGGTACCCTCCGCCTGGTGCGTCGTCTGGTGGTGGTCGCGGTGGTGGTGGTCGCGGCGCTGGCGTTGCTTCTGTCCCCTCTCGAAGCTGCGTCGCCGAAGCGTGACTACGCGTCCGTGGCGTGGTCGATCCTGCCCCCCGGGGAGAACGGCAGCCTTACGTTCAACCGCAACACCAGGGATCAGGCCGCCCGCTACGACGGGCTGACACCGCTCGCCGGGAACGTCACACCGCGTGACATCGCTCGCTATTTCAAGCCGGCGCCGCTCGGCCTCGGGCGGGACCGCGCGCGGAGCCGCGAGCAGCCGCGGCGCGGGGTGACGATCGTCCGTGACACCTTCGGCGTCGCTCACGTCACCGGCAAGACCGAGGCCGACGTGGCCTTCGGAGCGGGCTGGGTTGCCGCCGCCGATCGCGGTGCCCTCCTGCAGCTTCTTCGCGGTCCGGCGCGGCTGGCCGCACTCGACGTCTCGGGCGTCGATCCGCTTCAGATCGGCCTCTCGGGGGGTAGCTTCGTCCCGAGCCCCGAAACGGAGGCGTTTCTCTCGAACCAGATCGATGCGCTCCGCTCGCTGGGGGTGAAGGGCAACCGGATCCTCGCGATCCTGCGAGCGTATGCGGCGGGGGTAACGCGCTGGTACCGAGTGAACGATGTCTCCGCGGTGCCGTTCACCGTCAAGGACGTCATCGCTTTCACGGCGTTGATCGGCTCCCGTTTCGGAACGAACGGGGCGCAGGAGGTCCGCAACTCGATGTTCCTGGACGCGCTCAGCAAGCGCTTCGGAGCGGAGGACGGACGTCGCATCTTCGTCGATCTGCGAGCCGTGAACGACCCCGAGTCGCCCTCCACGGTCACGGGGACGTTTCCATACGCGCTTCCGGATGCAACGGCTCCGGGAAGCGTCCTCGTGGATGACGGAAGCTACGTCGGCGCGGCACTCGATCCACAGCGCGCCGCCTCGAACGCCCTGCTGATCGGGGCGAAGCGCTCCCAGAACGGCCGTCCCCTCTTGCTTGCCGGACCGCAGGTCGGCTACTTCTTTCCCGGGTTCCTCGCGGAGATGGAGCTCTCGGGCGCAGGCTTCTCGACCCGCGGCGGCGTGTTTCCTGGAGTGCCGTTCGTCCTCTTCGGCCGCGGGCCGGACTTTGCGTGGAGCGCGACCGCGTCCCAGGCAGACAATGTGGACCTCTTCGTCGAGACCCTGTGCGAGGACGACCGCCATTACCTCTACCGCGGCCAGTGCGAGGCGATGCGCCGCTTTGTGGTCGGCACCCTGACCAGACCCGGCGCGCCCGATCAACCGGTCTCCTACGACGAGACCACGCACGGTCCGGTACTCGGGTACGCAACCGTTGGCGGTAGGCGGGTCGCGATCTCGATGCAGCGCTCGACGCGCGGCCGGGAGATCTTGGCCACGCCCGCGCTGTACGACCTGAACACAGCGCGCGTGGCCAACGCGACGCAGTTCGTCCGGACCATGAACAGCGTGGAGTTCGGGTTCAACTGGTTCTACGCGGACGACCGCGACATCGCGTTCTTCTCGAGCGGCAGGCTTCCACGCCGCGCACCAGGGCTCGATCCGGCGCTGCCGACGGCGGGCACGGGCGAGTACGACTGGCGGGGCTTTCTCTCCTTCGCGAACCACGCGCGCGCGATCAACCCGCCCTCCGGTGTCA
>JACCVK010000332.1 GCA_013698195.1 Actinomycetota bacterium
GTTCGGGGGCTGGGTGGAGTGGCCTTCGGGTAGCGCGCGCGAATCTCGTCCACGTACGCGGCGACTTGATCGGCAACGGCCGCATCGCGGATCTCGAGCACGTTCTCCGCGTTCTGCTCGCCCGACCGCGAGAGGTTGAAGCTGCCGATGAACGCCGTCCCGTCCGCGACGACGACTTTGGCGTGCATGAAGTCGTGCACGGACTCGGGCGTCCACGGAGTCGACGCCTTGCCGGAGAACTGGCCTCCGGAGAGCACCGTCTGGAGGAGCGGGATCTTCCACGCGCTCACGCCGTTTGTCTCCCACTGGTGGAAGACCTGGTCGACCTGAGTGTCGTCCACGATCCCGGCGATGTCGCAGCGCCCTTCGCTGACGACCTCGACGAGCGTTCCGAGGATCGGCCCTGAGGTGAGCACCGGTGACGCGATCCGGATGCGCTTGCGTGCGTTGCCGAGGTGCTTCGCGATGCGGTGCGACAGCGCCTCGCCGTGCCCCGGCGTGAACCACGGCCTCACCTCGGCATCGCCCACGCGCACGGGTCGCGGCTCCACGCGGCCTGAGGCCTCGACGACCGGGTGCGACCAGATTGCGTCGAACTCGAGCCGGAACGCGTGCGCCAGCGCCGGGGCGTCGAGCACGCGGACGATGACGTTCTCCTGCCGCGACCACGAGTCGTCGGTCCAATTCGTCGACCCCGTCCACAGGTCGGTCTCGTCGCGGACAACAAACTTGTGGTGCATCAAGTCGGGTATGCCGGGGACGGGCATCGTCTCGACGGGGAGCGCCTCGATCGAGATCGGCTTCGTCTCGGGCGGCGGGGGAACCGGGATCGGTCCCGGATGGTCGACGTTGTAGAGGAGGCGCACCTGGATTCCGCGCTGCTGCGCGGCGAGGAGCGCTGCGAGCACGAGTGCTCCGCCCGCGGTCTCGAGCCGCACGTCGTAAAGCGCGAGGTCGAGCGACCGCTTCGCGCCGGCGAGGAACGCGGCCGCCGCGCGGCCGATCGACGACGCGGACTGCCCGCCGTCGCGGAGGGTGGTCAGCTCGATGGCCGGCAACGAACTCGCGGTCAGCTCGCGCGCAGCGCGGCCTTGTGCGCGCGTTTTTGCGCCTGATACGAGTCGAGAGCCTCGCGCGAGTCCACGTCGCCGAGCGTGGGATGCTCTGGAACCAGGTCCTTCGCCACCGCGACGCCGAATCGCTTCGCGAGCACCGAGCCGAGCGCCTTGACCTTCATCTCGCCGAATCCGGGCAGTTCGCCGATCCGGCGGCGCAGGTCGTCCGAGCTCTCGGCTCGTGCCCAGACAGCGGCAGCGTCGCCGTCGTAGCGGTCGCTGACGAACGCGCACAACGCCTGCACTCGTTGAGCCATGTTCCCGGGAAAGCGATGGATCGCAGGTGGCTCGCGGAACACGGCGTCGAGCCTGACCGGGTCCATGGCCGCGATCTCCCCGGCATCCAACCTGCCGAGCCGGTCTCGGAGCTTGAGCGGCCCGAGGAAGGCGGTCTGCACCGTGACCTGCTGGTCGAGCACGAAGCCGATCAGCAAGGCGAGCGGGTCGGTTGCGATGAGGACATTCGCCTCGTCGTCATTCGTGAAGTGCAGCGCGTCGGGCACGACTCGAGTGTACGTCGGCGGGCGGGCCGCCCGCCTCGAACGGTGATCCGGCACAAGAGCAAAGCCCGGCGGGTCGCTCGCCGTCGGGGCGCTACCCTCATCCCGTGAGCGCCCTCGACGTCTTCTCACCCGCGACGAGAAGCTGGTTCGAGCGCGCGTTCGCGGCTCCGACTGCCGCTCAAGAGCAGGGGTGGCCGGCGATCGCGCGCGGCGGCAACGTTCTGATTCAAGCGCCTACCGGTTCCGGGAAGACGCTCGCCGCGTTTCTCTACGGTATCGACCGCCTGAACGCGAGTCCGGGGGAGGGACTGCGGCTGCTCTACGTCTCGCCGCTCAAGGCATTGAACTACGACGTCGAGCGCAACCTGCGCAGTCCTCTGGCCGGCCTCCAGTCCGGCCTCGCGGTCGGCGTCCGCACGGGCGACACGCCCGCAGACGAGCGTCGCCGGATGCTCAAGACGCCGCCCGACATTCTCATCACGACGCCAGAGTCGCTCTTCCTCCTACTCACCTCGCAGGCTCGGGAGACGCTGACCGGCATCGAGACCGTGATCCTCGACGAGGTGCACGCCGTTGCGGGCACGAAACGGGGCGCCCATCTCGCGCTTTCGCTGGAGCGTCTGGAGCGGCTTCTGGAGAAACCGCTGCAGCGGATCGGTCTGTCCGCGACGCAGCGGCCGTTGGAGGAGATCGGGCGCTTCGTCGCGGGCGAGGGCCGACCGATCGAGCTCGTGGACGCCGGCTCGCGCAAGCAGCTCGACCTCGAGGTCGTCGTTCCGCTCGAGGACATGCGAGAGCTGGATGCCACGGCGCCGTCAAGCGAGCCGTCGGTCACCGACGGCAGTGCTGTCACCACGGGGACAGGCCCGGTCTCGCGTTCCATCTGGCCGTCGATCTATCCGGCGATTCTCGAGCTCGTGCGTGAGCACCGCTCGACGATCGTCTTCGTCAACAACCGCCGCCTCGCCGAGCGGCTCGCGCTGCGGCTGAACGAGCTCGCGGAAGAGGAGCTCGCGCGCGCGCATCACGGCTCGCTGGCGCGCGAGCAACGAGTCCAGGTGGAGGAGCTCCTGAAGGCAGGGAAGATCCCGTGCCTCGTCGCGACGTCTTCGCTCGAGCTCGGAATCGACATGGGGGCCGTCGACCTGGTCGTCCAGGTCGAGAGCCCGAAGTCGGTCGCCCGGGGCCTGCAGCGAGTCGGGCGGGCCGGCCACGACCTCGGCTCGGTCTCGAAGGGCCGCATCTTCCC
>JACCVK010000371.1 GCA_013698195.1 Actinomycetota bacterium
CGAGTCGAGCGACATGTCGTAGCCGGCCGACTCGAGCACGCGCGCCTTCTCCTCCTCGCGCGCCTTGCACCAGATGAACTCCTCGACGTCCGGATGGTCGACGTCGAGCACGACCATCTTCGCGGCGCGCCGAGTCTTGCCGCCGGACTTGATCGTGCCGGCGGAGGCGTCAGCGCCGCGCATGAAGCTGACCGGGCCGGATGCGTAGCCACCCTTCGAGAGCTGCTCTTTCGAGGAGCGGAGCCTGCTCAGGTTCACGCCGGACCCGGAGCCGCCGCGGAAGATGATCCCCTCGCGCCGGATCCAGTCGAGGATCGACTCCATCGAGTCCTCGATCGAGAGGATGAAGCAGTTGTGGACGGCGACGTTGTTGGAGAGGTATTCGCCCGACTCCGTCTGGATGTCGTAGACGTCCTTTACTCCGAGGGACTCGATCGCGACGATCTCCTCTTCGCGAAGGTCGGGGCAGGTCTTCAGGTCGCGCAGGCCGAGTGACTCGAGCAGCCTTTGTTGCTTGTCTGCGCCGACGAACCCGACGAGCGATGCGAAGCGCGCTCGCTCGGATCCGATCGAGATCGCAACCTCGTGGAGGTCATGACGGTTCTCGCGCGCCTCTTCCTTGCGCGTTCGCCGCGAGTAGATCCCAATGACATTCAGCAGCAGCTGCACGTCCTCAACCCAACGCTCGCCGATGACGGCGAACGCGATGCGGCCGTTCTCGTTGCCGTGGTCGCGTCTCACGGTGACGTAACCGTCCGCCTGGAAGATGCTCCGGAGATAGGCGCTGATCTCCTCCCGTGACGCCGTCCAGAGCCGCTCCGGAACACGGATCGCGGTGCCGCGGAGGCGCAGTTGCCAACGATCGACGAACTCCCGGAGGTCTTCGCCGTAGAGGCGGATCCGACGGCAGCGCAGGGATGCATCCTGGGTCGCGACGTCGCGAACATGGTGGTGCAGGTCTGGGAAGACCAGCTCGAGGTTGTCCATAACCCACTCGAACTCGTCATCAGTCGCGACCTGGAACTCGATCGTCAACGAGCGATTGGTTCCTTCCTCGTACTGACCGACGAAGCCATCGGCCTGGAGCCAGCCGGCAAGGGCCGCTTCGGCCACAGCGACGGGATCGGCGTCGGTTGGATCGTCCGGGAGCGTCGAGCCGCCGCCGGCGAGAGCGAGGGCACGGTCTGCGACCTTTGCGCGGCGTGGGTGGAGGTGCATGCGCATTCCGGTCCGAAGCTCGTCGACTCTGAGCCAAGACGGCTGCGCCCTGCGAGTGTGAACCGTCTTGACGACGTGGTCGCCCGTCGCCTCGACGAAGCTGCCATTCCGGAGGGTGACCCGGAAGACTTCCTTGAGCCCGTTTGCCTTGACCGCGACGATCTGCGTCACTCCGCTCGCGTCGTAGACATCGCGCCCGACCTGCTCCTCCTCCACGAGCTGGCCGATCGGAACCATTCCCTCTGGAGTGGACACCAGAGCGTGCCAAGGCATGCACGCCGAGCACTGCGGCTTCGCCTCGAACCCCACGTTGAACCAGACGGGCGAGTTGAAGGATGCGTACTGGTTGACGAGGATCGCCTTGAGCTCAGCTTCGAACGTCTCTGCCTCGTCGGCGTCCACGAAGTAACCGCCCTCCCGACCCCAGCCGCCGATCGTCTCGACGACGCGTCCGACCATCTGCTTGACAGAGCGCTCGCGCTCGGGAGACGCCATACGCCCGCGGAAGTACTTCTGCGCGACGATGTTCGTCGCGGTCTGCGACCAGAACTTCGGGAACTCAACGTCCTTCTGTTCGAACGCAGGTCCGTCCTTGCCGGGAATGTGCGCGTCGCGTAGCTCCCATTCGATCTCCTCGAACGGTTCGCGACCCGGGATCGTGAAGTAGCGGCGTGGGGCGACGCTCGCCCCCTCGTCGACGACCGTGTTGACGACCTCCTGCTCGATCGCCGTGCTGCCAGCTTCAGGTGATCTTGCTGGCGCCTGCTCCTTCGCCGTTGACATCGTTTCCTCCCGAGCCGTCTTGGACACTAAGGCCTCCCGCCCGGTGGAACGACGAGCGTCATGCGAGCGGACTTGGGAGAGTAGGGCGAGCGCCGGACGGATCGATTTTTGCCCAATTTGCAGGAATTTCTCGAGGCCGGCACGACCTCTCAAGTGTACCCTGCTGCGCCTTCGCGGCCGGTGGGCTTAGTCGGCTGCGGTCCCGGGCGTTCGTGAGGTGCGATGTCTCCGCGCGAGGTGGCTGGTCGCGCCGCCGACGAGCACGAGGGACGAGACCACGACCAACAGGATCAGAGCCAGCGGCACCGACGAGTCGCTCGAGGTGCCGGCCACCGGCGCAGGCTCCGGACTCGCCATGGCGCTCGCGCCGGTCCCGGCGCCTCCGCTAGGCGGGCGGTCGCGTGACGCCGCCGTGAGCGCCCGCGCGATGACGTCGGCTGCGTTCGTGTAGTCACGCAGGTCGACTGGAATCGTGTCGATTGCGTCCTCGTAGCACTCGAGCGCGTACAACCGGTCGACCCGGCCGTTGTCCGACCAGTCGGCGACAACACGGTCGGCGCAGGAAGGAGCGGCCTCGGCAGGCGCGGCCGAGAGTGTGAGAGCCGAGGCTCCCACGATGACGGCAAGGCACACGACGATCGTGTGAGTGAAGCGGTTCATGGCGTCCATCTGCGGCGTTCCTCCTAGGAACCGACGCCAAACGAGCAACGGAGTTAGCCGATTGGCGAACTCCTCACACTTTGGTTACGCCGCGGTCAGGAGTGCGGATCGAGCGGGTCGCCCTCGCCGTCGAGAGCGCAAGCAGTCTGGCGGCGGCGCGAGAGGTAGCCGAACCCTCCGGCAGCGAGCAACGCGAGCGACATGCCGCCGAGCACGAGCAGCGGAATCGGCAGCGACGAGGTTCCGCCCTCGACATCGGGTGCTGCCACCGGGCGTCCTCCGCCGTCGTTACCCCCATCACCCGGCTTGACAGGTCCAAACGGATCGCGGGTGCCCGAGTTGTCTTGAGGCGATGGATCACTGCCCCCCGTCGCGAGCTTGCCCCGCACCGCGGCCTGGAGCGCACGGGTAAGGACCTCCTCCGCGTCCGAGTAGTCGCGAATGTCCGCCGGAATCCCGTCGATCGCGTCCTCGTAGCAGTGCAGCGGGTACAGACGGTCGACGCGCCCGTTGTCCCACCAGTCGTTCAACACCTTCTTACCGCAAGGCGTGTTCTTCGCGGCATCCGCCGGGGCTGCGACCGATACCGCGACGAAGACACCCGCGACCAGCACTAGGACCGTGCGGGCGAGGCGAGCGAAGCGGTGGGTTTTCGGGGAGGGCAGTGTCACGAGCTGGGACGGGAGCCCTGACAGCAAAGGCTGTGTACGAGTCTCCCGGCTACCGGTGATCCGACGGTGTGTGCAGAGTAAACGATTTGTTAGACGACATCGGCCAATCCCCTCCCTCGCACGAGGGTAGATGGTCGAGAGGACGATCTCGCGCCCGAAGACGGCCTCTCGTAGCTCCGACCAGCGACGCCGAAGTCGCTGCT
>JACCVK010000372.1 GCA_013698195.1 Actinomycetota bacterium
CCTCCGAATAACGGAGCACCCACGACATCACATGGACGCTCATCGGGTCGCTTCCTTAGACTGTTCAGCACTCATCAGATCCTCCTCTGATCGAGTCGGTGGCGAGGGGTCACGGTTCGCCGCGGCCCCTCGCCGTCGGGGTCAGGAGACTACTCCCCTCAGTAGCCGATGTCGTCGTCGGACTTGGGCGGGAAGTCTCCGCCGCCCTCGAGCCGACCGCCGATCAACCCGTCGAGCGGGCCCGCGTCGAGGTCGCCGCTCGCCGCCTTCGCCGACCCGAGGAGGTCGATCAGCCTCGATGCCTGCGGGCTCGAGAGATCCTCGACCGGCGTCCGCCGATGCACAGCCTCGTCAGGGTGATCGCCGCCGAAGGTGACCCCGACGTCGGCGACTTCGTTGAGTAGCCGCCGGACGAGCGCCTTCTGCTTATCCGAAGCAGGCTTGCCCGACGCTCCGCCGCCCGAGCCCCCCGAGCGCCGCTCGACCGACTCGGTCTCGGGGTCGAGATCGCTCGCGAAGAGAAACGTCTTCCAGAGCAGGTAGCGGAGCGCCGAGGTCTTCGCCTTGTTGGCCCCCTTGTCGCCGCGGTCGGTCCCGTAGCCGTCCGACTGACACGTCCAGATCTCGCCGGTCTCGCCGTCGGCGAACGTGAGAGAGACGCGGACGACGGTGAGGTTGTCTTCGCCTTCGGGGTTGCGCAGGATCTCGTCGGAGTAGAACGTCGCGATCCCGGCCGCGGCGAGCTTCGGTCGCAGCTCCTCCATGAGCGTCGCCTCGGTGATGTAGTCGTACGAGTACGAGCCGCCGGTCGCCGTCTTGACCTCGACGTGGCGGAGCTTGTCTTTCGGAATCGCGCTCAGCTCGCCCATGATCTTCGCGAGCTTCGAGTAGAGCGGGTTCGTCGGTGGATTCGGTAGCTCGACGAGTTTCGCGTCCGCTGGTGTTTCGGGCATGATTCCTCCGTTGCAGTGGAAGGGAACCGAAGGGCGAGGGGCGAGGGGTTGATCCCCCCGCCCCTTCGGACTTATTCGGACGCGACGGTCGCAGTCGGCAGGACGTTGACAGTCGCCGCGCCCGAACTTCCGGCTTAGGCAGTCGCCGCGACCGTGGCCCACTCGCGGCCACTCAGGTTCGCGACGTCCCAGCCGATCGACTCCAGCTCCGCCTGCCGATCGAACGACTCGCGGGTCTGCGCCGTCTGCGTGATTGCATTGAGCGCCCCCCACTGCGAGAAGTCGTTGGCCGCGAAGAGGCTCACGAGGACGTCTTCGCGCTCCTCCTCGGTCAGCGAGTAGCGCTGCGCGAGTGCCTCCGACGCCTTGATCGGGCGAACGATCTTCTCGCCCTCGGTCGTCTCCCGGAGCTTCGAGACGATCTCCTCGAACCTCGTCTCCGAGATCGCCGCCCGCAGTGTGTCGCGAGCTGCGAGCCAGAAGGCGACGTCGTCAGCCTGGAGCGTCTCGTCCGCGAAGATCCCCTCGCCGTCGAGCCTGCGCCCGACGTGCCGGGCCTTCAGCTCGTGCGAGACGACCATCCCGTTCGTGCAGACCAGCCGGAGAACGAAGCCCGAGATCGAGAGGAGTCCCTGCCCGACCTCCGAGTTTCGGATCTCGACGCCCCACTGGACGTCGTCGCCGACCTTGACCGCCTTCTGCATATCCGGGAAGACCGCCCGCAGGTAGAAGCGGGAGTCCGTGACCGCGGCATTGTGAAACTGCACGTTCGTCGGCAGCTTCTCGAACTCCGGGAGCAGCGTCCGAGCGATCTCGATGTTGTCGAGACGCCGGTAGCGATCCGAGAGCCACGCCCTTCCGGTGACCGTGCCATCGTCGTTTCGGCGACCGCGGACGAGCTTGCGATCGGGCTCCTGGTAGAGCCAGTGATGGACGTTCGTGCGGAAGAGATCGGGCGCGTCGGTGTGCATCCGATCGAAGTACCGCTTCGGGATTCCGACGTCGCTCGAAAGCTGACCGAGCGCGTGGTCGCCCAGCTCGAACGTCTCGGTGCCCTCGTCGAGATCGACGAGGAGTGTCGACGGGTTCTCATCCGAGAGCCCCATCTTCCGGGTGTCGGCGATGAGGTCACGCTTGCGTGAGTCCTCATCGACGATCCTGGCGAGTACGCCTTCCAGCGTCTCGTACCTCTGATTCGGCATCAGGATCCTCCTCCTGAGTCGGGGTGTGTGTAAGAGAGTTTAGCCGAAGATGGCGGCCTGCGCAAACTCTCCCTCCTCGGTGGACGGGTCAGTCACCGTCCTCGTCACTGAACGAGGAGTCCACGGCGGCGGCGAGCACCTTGAGCGCCCCGTCCATCACGGCGGCGATCTTCGCGTCCGCGTACTTCGCCGCCCTGGGGTTGCGCTCGGCGATCCGCTGGAGGTCGGGCTCGAACGCGCGTCGCACCTTGACCGCCACGTCCTCGAACAACGTGCCGCCGATGATGCGGGCGTCCGCTGTCCGCTGACCGACCGACCACACCGCGTTCCGCGTCCTGCCCTGGCGCTTGAGAACGTAGAGCGTGGTCGGGTTGACCGAGCGCTGAGCGGCGAGGTAGGCGTTTATCAACGCCGACGCCTCGCAGGTTGGGATCTTCAGATCTCCCGCAAGCTCGTAGACGGTGAACTCCCGCGTGTCGTTGTCGAACAGCCAGGCTTCGAGGCGTTCCCACCTTGTCGTCAGCTCTGCCATGATTCCTCCAGACCAGCCATCGCCCGAGCGACCTGGTACTCGGCCGAGAACTCGGCGAAAGCCTTGTCGATAGCTTCGAGGTTGTCCGGGGTCAGCGAGGCGTCGCCGACCAGCTCGCGCATCTTCTCGGTCGCCGCCTCGATGTGCTGGGCAATGGACATCGTTCCGAACGTCGCCCTGATCTCCCGAGCCGGGCGGGTGATCGTCTCCTTAGCTGCCTCGCGCTCTTTACGCTGGGCGGGGCTGAGGCGAGCCTCCTCCTCGGCGTAGTCTTGCCTGGCCTTGAGGTACTGGTGCCCAGCAGCGGCGGCCACCGCTCTCTGCCGGTCGGCGGGAAGCTCGGAGACGATCTGCTCTACCTGCTCCAGCGGAGCCTCGGCGAGTATCCGCTTGGCCCCTCGAACGTCCGTCGTGTCTCGCCCAGGCTCAGCGAAGGGTGTAGGTGCCGAGCCGCTGTTTGCAGGGGTTTTTGCCCAGGACACGATTTTCTTACACCAGCTCGAAGAGCGGCAGAGACTGTCGCCGATCTCCACCCAGGTCGCGCCCTCGGCCTTCGCCGACGACATTTCGGCCGCGGCCCTGTTGTAGAAGCCGTCGCCTTTGGCGAGATAGTCCCCCGCCTTCTGGACGTGCTTCAGCGCACGCTGATTCATGTGCGATCCTTCTTCCTGCCGGGGCTGTTGTCTTTAGCGGGCGCTGCCCCGGCGTTATCAGCGCCGGTCGGCTTTACCCTACTCCGCTAATGCGATAAGTCAAGGGGGGTACTCCTCCGCGGGTCAGGCCGGAGCCTCGTCGAACGCCGCCTCGCGCCCGACCGCGAGCCCGGCCACGAAGCCGGACAACGCGAGGTTCGAGAGCGCCAGTCGGAAGATGTCGGTGACCTCGATCCCCTGCCTCTCGAGGATCTCGACCATCGGTAGCACCATCGCGGAAGTCTCTGAGACGACGGCCTCGGGATCGACTCCGAGGTCGCGGATCGTCTCGTCGATCTCACGCGGGTCGCGAGTGACGTCGAGCACGGCCTGGAGAATCTCCCTCCGGCCGATCACGACTCCTCCTCGCGGTACTCGCGCCAGTAGGCGAGGCACTCGCCAGTCAGGTGGACGATCGCCCAGAAGACGCCGATCACGACGCCGACGATGAAGAGGACCGCGAGGGTCTCGCGCAGGACAACGATCACGATCCCCTCCCCGTGTCCTCGCTCACCGAGGGCTCGTAGCGATCGTCGGTAGCCGCCCACTCGTTCTCCTCAGCTCGAGTCGTCCCGAGCCGTTCGCCGAGCGAACGGTCGCGGCGACAGTCGCGGCAGAGCGCGGTCGGTGTCGTGTAGCCGCAGCCGAGGCAGGCCCGAACGAGACAAGGGGCGCTCACCTTCAGCGCCCCTTCCCGAGAGCTGCGATCTTCGCGGCGAGCGAGAGCCCGGTCGCGACGCAGTCCTTCGCGTTCGTGTCACACGTCTTCATCATCATCTCCGATCCGATCTCATTCAGCACCTTTACGTTGTCAGGGTGCCGTGCCGTTGTCGCGTACAGAGACTTGGTCTTCTCTCTTGTTGTCATGCCTAGAGTTTAGCCGAAACCGTCGGATACCGCAACCTTCTCGGGCGAGCACAGGATCTTCACGCAGCCCCGCTCGTCGACCACGGCGTCGATGAGCGGGTGTACGTGGTCCCAGTGACCGACGACCCGAACGACGATGGGCAGCTCGGGCCTGTCGATCTCCACGAGACGTTCCATCAGCTCGTCGGCGGTCACGCCGGGGTCATCCCGCCGTCCGACCCGATCCTCGCGCCGCCCTCGCCGTAGCGGGCAACCTGCGACACGCGGTCGTCCGGCCCTCGGAGCTTCCCGGCCTCCTCGGCGTCGAGCCCGACTCGAGCCCGCCGGAGCGCGAACATCTCCGCCTCAGCCTGTGGCAGCTCGATCTCCTCGCACTGGCCGCGGGGCTCGATGCCCTCGATCGCCTTCGTCTTCCCGCAGATCACGAGGTACGGCGTCCCGTCGCGAGCATCCTTCGTCCTCCAGACCGAGAAGTTGCCGTCGGACTCTTGAGCTGCGAGGTAGATCCTCGCCCACTCGTCACGGGCGGCGTCGGCGTCCTCGAACTTCCAGCACCGAACGCGCCACACGATCTCTCCATTGGATAGTCGGATGTCAGTCATCAGCTCCTCCTCATCGCTCGGACGCAGTGTCGGCAGCGGAGGTCGCCGAGCGTCGGCCACTCTGCCTCGGTGATGATCGCGGAGCGGGATCGCAGGAGCCAGCGCCCGCAGAGCGTTCGGTTGTCGGGGTTCGCGCGCGACGCTCCGACGTGCCAGCGAGCACCGGCCACCGGCCGGGCAAGTATCTGGACACCGTCGAGCGAAGCCCGAAGCTCGTCGGCGAGGGTCACAGCTCACGCTCCAGGATCGGCGTTCCTTCCTCGCGGATCTCAGCGGCCCTCTTCGGGCCAACGTGCTCGATCCGGATCGGGAGAAGCTCGTAGACGTAGCGAACGGCGAGCGAGTGACCCGAGCCGAGCGCCTCGTCGAGATAACGCTCGGCGTAGAACAACTGCTCGACCGCATCGTCCGACGTCGAACAGAGCGCGTAGCACTCACCCTTCGCGTCGAGTACGGCCCACTCGGTCATCGGTTCCTCCAGTCAGTCGGGGTGCGGCCAGGGAGTTTAGCCGATCGCGTACTCATCGGCGAGACCTCGGTCGCTCAACCCAGCAGTCGAAGCAGCGGACGCTCGAGCGGCGTTGGCCCGAGCAGTTATCCATCTCGGCACAGTCCGAGCACGATGTGTAGAGCCTCCAGGGCTGCCCGCGCCACTCGCTCCGCAGCCTTGCGATCTCTTCGGAGAGCGTCCCTCGAGACGTCTCCGTAGCAGGTTGGAGCACTTCGGTTTCCTCCTCCGTTCGAGTGCGTTGTCTCCACCATTATATCAAACGGGCTAAACTCCGATTCCCGCAACACGTTTGCCAGAGCCGGAAATGACCCTTCTGGACGTGCTCGACAGCCCAGTCGTCTACCCTCCCCCGATCAGAAAGCCGCCTCGATCCGACGAGGCGAGGATTCCGTTCCCGAGCAGGAGGAGCCCGTGAAGCTAGTCATCCTCGCCGCGATCGTCGCGGCACTCGTCCCAGTTCTCACTGCATCGACCGACAGACCCTCGACAGAGGGTCGTCTCGTTTCCGCGGACCGGACGACCGCGAAGCCCAAGCCGCGAAAGTCCGAGCGGTGCCTGTCGAGTCGAGTGGCAGTCGCCTACTACCGGCAGAAGACGTGGGTGTCGCAGCTCGAGCGCGGAGCCGAGCTTGCCGACCGCACACCGATCGCCCGCGGGAAGTCGTGTCACTGGTCTCGGTACGCGGCCAGTGTCCACCAGGCGCGAGCACGAACGGCGCACGAGAGAACCGAGCGGTGGCGGCAGAGCCTCGCCGATCCCGACGTCGCGATCGAGTACGTCTTCGGCGGCTACGCGGATCAGGCAAAGCGGGTCGCGGCCTGCGAGTCGGGCGACACCGACGGCGACCTCTCGCCCTCGGTCGTCTACGCATCGAACGGCCAGTACCAGGGAATGTTCCAGATGGGCTCCTCCGAGCGGAGCATCTACGGACACGGTTCGACCCCGCTTGAGCAGGCGCGGGCGGCGTACGCCTACTTCGTCGCCTCGGGTCGGGACTGGAGCCCCTGGGCCTGCAAACCGTACTGAGCTAAGCTCGACGTTCTTCCC
>JACCVK010000001.1 GCA_013698195.1 Actinomycetota bacterium
GATACGGCGTTCCCGCAGATCGCCTCATCCTCGAGATCACGGAGCGGACACTCGTCGCCGACGAGCGGCGCGCCCGGGCCGTCATCGAGCGCCTCATCGCTCTCGGCGTCCGGATAGCGATCGACGACTTCGGCACCGGCTATTCGTCGCTCGCGAGCCTGTTGTCGTTCCCGATCCGTCAGGTCAAGTTGGACCGATCGCTGCTCGCCGGCGTACCGGGAGATCCGCGCGCAGAAGCCGTCATCGGAGGCTGCGTCGAGATCGCTCACGGCATCGGCGCGACCGTCGTCGCCGAGGGCATCGAGACGTCAGAGCAATGGCGCTTCGCATCGCTTATGGGCTGCGACATCGCGCAGGGCTATCTCGTTGGGCGCCCCGGGCGTGCCGACGGGCTGACAGCGCTCCTGAAAGCGCCGAACAGGATCCCGCTGACCATCGTCGCCTGAGCGTCGAACCCGGCGCCTAGGGTATGCCGGGGTGAAGATCGTCTCCGTCGTCGGCAATCGGCCGCAGTTCGTCAAGAGCGCCGCACTTTCGCTCGCGCTCGTGTCCAAGAAGATCGACGAGGTCGTCGTCCACACGGGTCAGCACTACGACCGGGAGCTGTCCGAGGTCTTTTTCGAGGAGCTCGGGATCCCGTCGCCGCGCTACCGCCTCGACCTCCACACCGCCGAGCCTCGGGCGATGGAGGCAGGGATCGGCCCTGTCCTCGAGCGCGAGCAACCGGATCTGGTCCTCGTCTTCGGCGATACGAACTCGACACTCGCCGGCGCCCGCGCTTCGATCAAGGCGGGCATTCCCCTCGCACACGTGGAGGCAGGGCTGCGGAGCGGCGATCTGGCGATGCCCGAGGAGCACACCCGGATCGAGGTCGATTCGCTCGCCGCCCACCTCTTCTGTCCGGACGAGCGATCGGCCGAAACGCTCAGGCGCGAGGGCGCACACGGCGAGATCCACGTCGTCGGGGACGTAATGGCCGATGCGAGCATGCGGTTCGCGCCCGCAGCCCGCGAGCGCAATCCCATCCCGTACGAGCCGGGCTCCTACGTCGTGGCGAC
This sequence comes from Actinomycetota bacterium, assembly GCA_013698195.1. Lineage (GTDB taxonomy): Bacteria > Actinomycetota > Thermoleophilia > Gaiellales > Gaiellaceae > GMQP-bins7. The sequence continues at coordinate 1,059 of JACCVK010000001.1, forward strand.
GATCCATCGTCAGTCGAACGTCTTCCAGCCACGCCTCGGAGCGATCGTCCAGGGCATCAACCGCGTCCCCGAGCCGGTGGTCTTCCCGGCTCACCCGCGCACCCGGGCGAACATCGAGGGGGCAGGTCTCGTGCTCGGTTCGCACGTTCGCACGTATGGCCCGCTCGGTTACCTGGAGCTCGCGTCCCTCGCTTCGCAGGCGCGGGTAATCGTCACGGACTCCGGTGGCTTGCAGAAGGAGGCGTACTGGTACGGCGTGCCCTGCGTGACCGTTCGACCGTCGACTGAGTGGGTGGACACTGTCGAAGTCGGCGCGAACGTCCTCGTCGACGCGAATCCGGGGGCAATCGCGTCAGCGGTCGCAACCGCAGCGATGCCGGGCGAGCGACCGGTGCTGTACGGCGACGGCCATGCCTCTGAGCGGATCGCGCTGGTGCTCCGCGCTACGATGCGCGGCCGATGAAGCGGGACGTGGCCATCGTGGGCGCGGGCTACGTCGGCCTGCCGCTCTCCCAGACCTTTGCACGTGCTGGTCGCACCGTCGTCCTCGTGGACGTCGACGCCGACCGAGTCGCGCAGCTCAACGAGGGCAAGAGCTACATCGAGGACGTCGCCTCGGACGGCTTCGCCCAGCTCGTCGAGAGTGGCGCGATCTCCGCGACGACCGACTACGACGAGCTGCGCGAGGCCGACGCGATCCTGATCGCGCTTCCCACCCCGCTCTCGAGACAGCGCGAGCCGGACCTCACGATCCTGCTCGCCGCTACTACCGAGATCTCGAAACGCCTCCGGAAGGGGCACCTCGTCGTGCTCGAGTCCACGACGTACCCAGGCACGACGCGCGAAAAGCTCCAGCCGATCCTCGAGGAGGGCAGTGGCCTCGAGGCCGGGCCGGACTTCCACCTCGCGTTCTCTCCCGAGCGCGTGGATCCCGGCAACCGCCACTGGACGACGAAGAGCGTCACCAAGGTCGTGGGCGGAATCGACGTAGCTTCAGCGGAGGCGGCGGCCGCTCTTTACCGCTCCGCGATCGACACCGTGCACCTCGTGTCCTCGCCGGAAGCGGCGGAGCTCACGAAGCTCCTCGAGAACATCTTCCGGTCGGTCAACATCGCGCTCGTGAACGAGCTCGCGCAGCTCTGCGACCGCATGGAGATCGACGTGTGGGAGGTCGTCGAGGCGGCGGCGACGAAGCCCTTCGGGTTCATGTCGTTCCAGCCGGGACCCGGCCTGGGCGGGCACTGCATCCCGATCGACCCGTTCTACCTCACCTGGAAGGCACGAGAGTACGGCTTCTACACAGAGTTCATCGAGCTGGCCGGGAAGGTGAACGAGTCGATGCCGTACTACTGCCGCTCGCTTGTCTCGCAGGCGCTGAACCACTCCCGGCAACGCTCGCTCAGCGGGTCGCGCATCCTCGTGCTCGGCGTCGCGTACAAGCCGGACATCGCCGACATGCGCGAGTCTCCGGCGGTGAAGCTCATCCATCTCCTGAAAAACGCGGGGTCGGACGTCTCCTACCACGATCCGTACATATCCGAGTTCGAGGAAAACGGCGTGGAGATGCGGTCCGTTCCGCTCGACCCAGGCGCATACGACTGCGTCGTCATCGTTACCGACCACGAGTCGGTGGACTACGAGCAACTCGTCGACGACGCGCAGCTCGTCGTCGACCTGAGAAATGCCACCGGTCGAAGCGGGAAGCACTCGGAAAAGGTCTGGCGCCTGTGAGCCTCCGGGTCGGTCAGGCCGGGCTCGGCGAATGGGGCCGCAACCTCGCCCGCAACTTTGCCGACCTCGCCGAGCTCACCTGGCTCACCGACCCCGCCGAGGGCAAGCGAGCTGAGTACGAGGCCCGCTACCCGCAGGCGCGCTGGACGGACAGCTTCGAGGAGATGCTCGCGGATCCGGCACTCGACGCCGTCGTCATCGCGACGCCGGTGCCGACGCACCACGAGCTCGCGAAGCTCGCGCTCGTGGCCGGGAAGCACGTTTTCGTCGAGAAGCCGCCCGCGATGACTGGGACCGAGATCGACGAGCTCGTCGATCTCGCAGAGAAGCGCGAGCTCGTGCTCATGCCAGGGCACCTGCTGCTCTATCACCCTGGAGTCAGGAAGCTGAAGGAGCTCGTCGACTCGGGCGAGCTCGGCGACGTCCTCTGTGTGTACGGAAATCGCCAGAACCTAGGCCGCATTCGCCCCTACGAGAACGCGCTCTGGTCACTCGGCGTACACGACCTCTCCGTGATCCTGCACCTACTCGATGAGGATCCGGTCGAGGCGATCGCGTTCGGTCGCGACTTCCTCCAGCCGGGCGTCGAGGACGTCGTCTTCTGCTATCTCCGCTTCCCGTCGGGCCGCATCGCGCACATGCACCTCTCCTGGCTCGATCCGCACAAGATGCGGAAGATGACCGTCGTCGGGACCGAGAAGATGGCCGTCTTCGACGACATGGAGCTCGACCGCAAGGTGACGATCTACGAGAAGTCGCCGTGGAAGCCGGTCGCCACGTACGGCGAGTGGCAGACGCGCACCGGCGATATCCACATCCCCAAGATCGCGACCGACGAGCCGCTCAAGCTCGAGTGCCTGCACTTTCTCGAGCTCGTCGGGGGCAGAGGCGACCGGCGCCAGGTCGCGCGGGACGGAGCACGCGTGGTGCGGGCGCTCGACCAGCTCACCGCATCGCTCCACGCCGGCGTCCCCGCCGCGTGAGCGACGACATCCACCCGAGCGCCGTCGTCCATTCGGGCACCGTCATCGGCGAGGGCGTGAAGATCCTCGAGAACGCGGTCGTGGGCAAGCAGCCGACGCTCTCGCCGCGCTCGACGGCGAAGCGCGAGCCGCTGCCACCAGCAGAGCTAGGAGACGGGGCGATCGTGTCCACGGGTGCGATCGTCTTCGCCGGCACCCGGATCGGCGCGCGCGTCATCGTCGGAGACCAGAGCTGCATCCGCGAGCGAGTCACGATCGCCGAAGACGTGGTCATCGGCCGGGGTGCGCTCGTCGAGAACGACACGACGATCGGCGCGGAGACACGGATCCAGGCGGAGGCGTACATCACCGCGTACTCGACCCTCGAGGACAACGTCTTCGTCGCACCGTGCGTCGTCACGACGAACGACAACTTCATGGGTCGGACCGAGAAGCGGCTCGAGCTCATGCGCGGCCCGACGATCAGGCGCGGCGCGCGAATCGGTGGCGGCGCGATCCTCTGCCCGGGCGTCGAGATCGGCGAGGAGGCGTTCGTGGGTGCGGGCGCAGTCGTCACGAAGGACGTTCCGCCGCGCGCTCTCGTCGTCGGAAACCCGGCGCGCGTGCTGCGCGAGGTCTCGGCTGACGAGCTGCTCGGCGAGCCTAGCCCTTGACGATTCGCAGGCGGTACGACGTCGTGCCCGGATTCGAGATGCGCACCTGCACGAAGAACGTGCCGGTCGCGGCGGGGCGATAGGAGAAGTACTCCCGGCCACCGGGCTTCGTCGATACGCGAGCACGTAGCCTGTACGCACGAACGTCCTCGATGAACCTCGTCTTGGGAAGCCAGAGCGCAAGGCTCAGATCCGCGTCCTGTACCGCCCCGGTGAGCCCGAGGTAGACGCGCTTTCCCTTCTCCAAGCGGATCGCGTAGACATCGTCTTGGTCGTCCCAGAAGTCAACGGTTGCTTGGACGTGGCGGGTGCCGCCGGACTTCACGGAGATGCTCGCTGCCCGCGAGCCGGCGTCGTCGTTGGCCTCGTAGCGATCGGCCACAGGGAGCGGCTTCGAGAGGGCCGCGATCGCGGCGGCGACGTCGAGGCTGCCCCAGCCGGAGAGCGCATCTCGACCTACTGCGCACGCCGCGCACCCCGTCTCGACGTTCGCGTCGATCGCGGTGCTCTCGAGAATCGCCGTCACCTGTTCTGCACCCAGCTCGGGCCGGAGGCTGAAGAGGATCGCCGCAGCAGCGCTCGCCTGCGGTGCTGAGAAAGAGGTTCCCTGAGCCTGGCGATACTCGTCCGGCCCGCAGCTCGAGAAGCCCTGGTCGGCGCAGGCGGGAAAGCGCGAGGTGAGCGGGCGAGGGAAGGTGGAGAAGATCTGCTCGCCGGGTGCGGCCAAGTCGTTGTAGATCTTGTCCCGATTCGAGAACCGGGGGACGTTTCCGATCTGCGTGACGGCACTCACTCCGAGAACGTGCGGCAGCGCCGCGGGGTAGCTCGCGAACGACCACGGGCTCGCGGGCGCCTGATCGTCGTTCCCCACCGCAGCGACCACGACGACGCCGTTCTCCACGGCAAACGCGACGGCGTCGGCCTCGAGACGCGAGAACGTGTCGCGGTCTGGCTCTAGCGGGTCGCGGACGCCACCGAGGCTCATGTTGATCACCCGCGCTCCGCGATCCACGGCCCAGCGTATCGCCCGTACCTCGGCGTCGATCGGAATCGTGCGCGACGGCGTTACGACCTTTGCGACGAGCAGCTCGGCAGACGGTGCGAGGCCTGCGATGCCGACCCCATTGTCCACGCTCGCGGCGATGAGGCCGGAGACGAACGTCCCGTGTCCGAGCGGATCCACTGACGGCGACCCGCCGACGAAGCTCTTCGCATCGAGCACACGCCCGACGAGCTCCGGATGCTTGAGATCCGCTCCGGAGTCGATGACCGCGACCGGAACCTGCTCGAACGCCGGATACGTGAGCCAGGACTCGTAGAAGCGGCTACGGGTCAGATACCACTGCCGCGAGACGAACGGATCGTTGGGAACGAGCGCGAGCCGCCGAGAGCGCAGCGGCTCGACGTAGCGGATGCCGCGAATCCCTGCGAGCGACCTCCCCACCGGCAGCTCGACGATGATCGCCGGAATCGGCGCTAGGTTCTCGACGAGGCGTGCGCCGCGCCCTTCGAGCGCCGCCACGACCTCACTGCTCTGCGCCCGCGAATCGAGGCCGATCGCAAGGCGTCCAGCGGAAGCCAGCTCGGGCACGACCAGGGCGCCGACGAGCACCGCGAGAGCGACGAGCGAGCGGCGGCGCATCATCCCCTCACCGTCAGGAGGGGAGAGAAACCTTCAGCGAGGCCGCCGCTCGGCGAGGTGCGCGCACGGTACGTGCCGGGCACGACCTCAGCCGCGATGCGAAAGGCACCGGAGTCCGCAAGCGTCTCGCCGACATGCACCCACATCGAGCCGCGCAGCCGCTCCACGTGCACGATCGTTCCCGCGAGCCGCGGCAGGACCGTGCCCGCGAGCACGCCGGCCTCGGCCGGCTTGGCCAGGCGCACCTTGTGGCCGACCCGAACCAGCAACACCTGGCTCACGACCTTACTCGACGGCAGATCCGTCGACGCGGACGCTTCGATGCGATAGCTCGTCGTCTTCATTGGGGTCACTACCGTGGACACGGTGCCGTCAGGAGCGCGCTCGAGAGGTCCAAGTGTCGTCCACGTCTTGCCGTTCGTCGAGGCCTGGAGCTGCGGGGACGCAACGTTCCGCGCAATACCGCTGAGCCGAACGGACGAACCGAACTCGAGCGTGCCGCGAGGCCGATCGAGGCGAAGGACGCCGATCGTGAGGTACGTCGAGCGGAGGGCGAGCGCGCTGCGTACGACACTCGCCGGCACGCTCGTGGCGCCTCCCGGTGTCTGGAGGCTCAAGGTGCGGATTCGGCCCGACGGAGTTGCGACGCCGGAGGCGTCGAGGACACGCGCCGAGACGTCGAGCTTCGCCTGCAGCGTTCGGGCGCCGAGCAGCAGGGGTCCCCAACGATGGTGGGGAGAAGCCTTGTCCCACGGGTCGGGTCGCGACACGAGATACGGGACTGCCTCTCCAAACACGTCGGCGGCGCTTGCCGTCTTTCCCCCCGAGCTCGAGAAGTAGAACGCGGTGATGACCTGGCCGGCGTGGGTCAGCACCTGACCGGCGGTCTCGCGGATGGCCTTGGTCGCCTCGTCCTCCTCGGACTCGATGCCACCGTAGACCTGGCTTCTCACGTCGGAGTAGAGGTCGAACGGCTTTCCCTTGACGATGCTCTTGAGTGCGTACGTCCTGGCGGCGACAGCCTGCGCCTTCAACGCCTCGAGCGGCCAGGTGTGTGGCATCTCGTCCGCGACAACGCCCCCGATATAAGCATCGAGAGCGATGTTGTTCACGACCCGCAGGTAGCCACCGGAGGCTACGACCTCGAGCTTGCCCCGGTACGGCCGCCCTTCGAGAGAGAGCGGCGCCTTCCCCGGAATGATGACGAGCGGGCCCTTCGAGGCCACGGGCGCCTGGGGCAGCTTGAGTTGCGATGTCAGAACGAGAGCACCGGCCGCGATCTTGGTGGCGGTCCCGCGCACGTCCTGCACTCGGAACGCTGCGGGGGACTGAACGGTGATCGCCCGCTTGCCCTCGGCGAGGAGCACGCGCACATCACTTCTCCCAGCCCGCCCGAGCTTCGTGCCGAGGTAGTAGTGCGCGAGGATCTGGTCGTAGGTACGACCTTCCTTCGCCTGGCCGTACGCGCCCCACTGGCTGAGCCCGACACCGTGACCCCAGCCTCGACCGGACACGGCGAAGACCGCCTCGCCGACAGTGCTGTCGGCGGGCGCCGGAGCCTGGGCAGCCGCCGTCGTCGCCAGGACGGCAAGGAGGACGACGGATGCGAGCAAGAGGCGCACGGAAGGCTCGAGAGGGTAGCGCGATGCGGTTAACCCTTTGTGTTCTCGGCACAAGGTCTAGCACCTAAAAGCCAGTTTCGCAGAGAGAAGCTGCCCTGGACACCTACCGGGGTTGCTCGACGTCACCCGGATGGTCGAGCGCCTCACCGAAACGGCCTATTTCCAGGCAGTTTCCACGACGGGGGCGCGGTCTCTGAGCGGCTCCCACCACTCGCGGTTCGCGGCGTACCAGGCAACGGTCTCGGAGAGCCCGTCGCGCCAGCCGTGCTCCGGCTTCCAGCCGAGCTCCGAAGCGATCTTCGTGGCGTCGAGGAGGTAACGGCGGTCGTGTCCCGGCCGATCCGGGACGATCGTCTTCAGCGACTCGGGCTTGCCAGTCAAGTCGAGCACCAGATTCGCAATGTCTTCGATCGTCGCCTCGATCCCCGACCCGACGTTGTAGGTCTCACCCGGCCGTCCGTCGCGGAGTACGAGGTCGATTGCCGAGCAGTGATCGAGCACGTGCAGCCACTCGCGCTTGTGGTCGGTTGACGCGTAGAGAGGCAGGGACTTGTCGTCGAGGGCGTTCGTCGTGAAGAGCGGAATGACCTTCTCCGGGAACTGGTACGGGCCATAGTTGTTCGAGCAGTTC
>JACCVK010000028.1 GCA_013698195.1 Actinomycetota bacterium
CGTCTCGCCGACGATGCGGCCGGGCATTCGCCGGACAAGGTCGTTTCGAGCGGCGAGAAAGCCGTAGTGCGGACCGCCGTAGGACTGCCAGTTGCCCGCCGCCTGACCCTCGCCGATCGCAAGCGCGCAACCGTACGCTCCGGGCGCTTCGAGCACGCCGAGGGACATCAAGTCGACGTGGGCGATCGGAAGCGCTCCGGCGTCGGCGGCGGCCTCCGCGAGCTCGGGGGCGGGCTCGAGGCAGCCGAGGAAGTTCGGCTGCTGGAAGATCACGGCTGCGGCCTCGTCTGCCGCCCGGCGAAGCTCGTCGGGATTCGTCACTCCCCCGCACTGCGGCACCTCGACGACCTCCAGCCCGAAACCGGGTGCATACGTCTTCACGACCTGACGTACCTGCGGGTTCAAGGTCTCCGCAAGCACTACCTTCCGCCGACCGGTGACATGCTGCGCGACAAAGCACGCGTCGGCGGCGACCGTCGAGCCGTCGTAGCCGGACGCATTCGACACATCCATCCCGGTCAGCTCGCAGACGACCGTCTGGTATTCGAAGATCGCCTGGAGAACCCCTTGGCTCATCTCAGGCTGGTACGGCGTGTACGCGGTCAGGAACTCGCCGCGGGAGAGAACGACGTCCGCGACCGCGGGCACGTAGTGGTCGTAGATCCCGGCGCCCAGGAACGAGAGCTCGGCCCCGGTGTGAACGTTTCGGGACGCGAGCGCCTCGATGTGGCGCACGAGCTCCGGCTCCCCTAGGGCGGGGGGCAGATCGAGCTCGCGCCCGAGCCTCACCCCCTCCGGGACCTGCTCGAACAACTCGTCGACGGAGGAGACGCCTATCGCGGCGAGCATTTCCTCGCGATCGGCGTCGGTGAGCGCCAGGTAACTCATGGGCTAGCGACCGCGCCTTCTACTGCTCGGCGATGTGCGCCTTGTACGCGGCAACGTCGAGCAGCACGTCCACCTCGCTCGTATCCGACATGCGGATACGAATGAGCCAGCCGTCGCCGTACGGATCGTCGTTCACGACCTCGGGCTCGTCGACGGCTCTTGGATTCACCTCGAGCACCTCGCCCGAGAGCGGAGAGATGACGTCGGAGACAGCCTTCACCGACTCGACCTCCCCGTAGGCGGCGTCCTTGGAGACCGTTGCGCCGACCTCCGGGGCCTCGAAGTGGACGAGCTCACCGAGCGCGTCCTGTGCGAACCAGGTGACCCCGAGGACCGCCTCGTCACCCTCGACTCGGGCCCAGTCGTGCTCGGGGTGGTACTTCAACTCGTCCGGGTAGCTCTCCGCGGCCGCCACGTGACCTAGGTCTCCTTCCGGTAGATCGGCTTCTTCACGATCCGGGCCTGTCGCGGCTTGCCTCTAACGTCGATCGTGAGCTCGGACTCCGGCGCGGCTCGTTCGGCGGGAACGTACGCCATTCCGATCCCGCGGTCGAGCATCGGAGAGTGCGTGCCGGACGTCACCTCGCCGCCGCCTGCGACGGGCATGCCTTGCCGAGGGACCGCCTTCTCCGCCATCACGAACGGGACCAGGCGCTGCTCGGGGCCTTCGTCGCGCACTCGGCGGAGCTCCTCGACTCCGGTGAAGTCCTTGTCCAGGTTGCAGGCCCAGCCGAGCCCGGCCGAGATCGCGTCGGTCTCCTGGGTGATGTCGTTCCCGTGCAGCGGGTAGCAGACCTCGAGGCGGAGTGTGTCACGCGCGCCGAGACCACACGCAACTGCGCCTCGCGCGAGGACCGCGTCCCAGAGCGCCGGGGTGTCGTCTTCCGCGCAGCAGAGCTCGACGCCGAGCTCGCCCGTGTAGCCCGTGCGGCTCACCATCACCTCGACTCCGTCCAGCTCGCCCATGCGGTGCGTGAACGCCGGCGTCTCCTCGAGGCCCAGCCGCTCGAGTGAGCGAGGCCCCTGAACCGCGACGAGCCCGTACTCGTCGGATGCGTCGCGCACGTCGGTGCCGGGAATCTCGCGATCCTTGAGCCCCTCGTACGCCGGCGCGCGATTCGCCGCGTTCACGACGAGGAGAAACCGGCCGTGCCCGAGGCGATAGACGATGAGGTCGTCGACGATTCCGCCGCGCTCGTTCGTGAGCAGCGTGTATTGCGCGTCGCCGTCTGCGAGCCTCGCGACGTCGTTCGACAGCATCCCCTGAAGGAAGTCGAGCGCGCTCGGGCCGTCGACGTGGAGCTGACCCATGTGAGAGACGTCGAACGCGCCGCAGTCGGTGCGAACCGCGCGATGCTCGGGGATCACGCCCTCGTATTGGACAGGCATCTCCCAACCCGCGAACGGAACCATTCGCGCGCCCGCTTCGACGTGGCGGGTGTACAGAGGCGTGCGCTTGAGCGTGGCCTCCACGATTGGCGACTCTAGCCATTCGCGGCCGCACCGGGCGGCCGCAATCGGCTAGTCGTCTTTGAGGAAGGACGGGATGTCGATCTCGACGTCGGTGACGCTCGGCCCGGTCATCGCCGGCCGCCGCTCGCGCTCCGGCGTCTCGGCTCCCGCCTCGCGACGACGGCGTCGTGGCCGCGCGCCAAACCCGGTGGCGATCGCTGTGACTCGGACGTCGTCGCCCATGGCATCGTCGATGACGGCGCCGAAGATGACGTTGGCGTTTGAGTCGGCGGCGCTCGTCACTACCTCGGCGGCCTCGTTCACCTCGAAGAGGCCCAGATCCGAGCCGCCGGTGATGTTCAGCAG
>JACCVK010000068.1 GCA_013698195.1 Actinomycetota bacterium
GCCTGGAGCTCGGCGTGCTCGACGACTGCTCCCCAAAACGACCAGGAGAACGGGACGACGATCCCGATCTTCACACCCGCCACCCTAACGACCGTCGGCGCGGATCAGTGTGATCCAAGCTCATGCCGCGGTGGTCGGCCCGTCTCCGCAACAATCCGGCCGTGGCCTCCTACACCCTCAACAAGAAGGCAGTTGCACGCGCCCGCCGGCTCATCGAGTCGCGGCAATACGTTCTCACGAGCGATTGGGGAGACGCGCAGCCGAGCGCCGAGGACGAGAATGCGTATCTCGAATCGCACTCATGGGATGAGTTCGCGGAGTGGCACCTCGGTCTCACCGACGGCGCGACGGACGAGACGAAGTCGCGCTACGCATTCGTCTACGGCGATCTTCGCCGCGTGCACCGCTCGGGGCTGCTCGCGTGCCAGTACCGCGCCGCCGAGTGGCGCCACAAGCAGATCGAGCTCGCGGCGCACAAGCTCATCCAATTCCTCGATGATACGAGCGCGTAGGCTGGGAAGATGGCGCTCGACGGCATTCACCACGTCACCTGCATCACTGGAGACGCGCCGCGGAACGCCGACTTCTACACGCGCGTGCTCGGACTTCGTCTCGTCAAGAAGACCGTGAACCAGGACGACCCGACGGTCTACCACCTCTTCTACGCGGACAACGAGGGCACCCCGGGTAGCGACATCACGTTTTTCGAGTATCCGGGGGTTGGGCGCGGTCGCGCGGGGGCGGGAATGGTGCACACGGTTCGCTGGCGGCTCGCCTCCGAGGATGCGGTGGATTTCTGGGAGCAGCGGCTCGCTGGCGAGACGACAGTCCTCGAGCGTCACGACACCACCCTCGCGTTCGAGGATCCGGAAGGGCTGCGTCATGAGCTCGCCGTCTCGGACACCGCCGACGAGCCGCTGACGGCCGATCACCCGGAGATCTCGGGTGAGCACGCACTGCAAGGCTTCGATTCGGTGCGCGCGTACTCCGCCAACGCGAATGCAAGCCGCCCTGTTCTCGAGAACGTGCTCGAGTTCACCCCTATCGACGATCGTGCCTGGGAGGCGCGCGGCACAAGCCGCGGAGGCATATACGCGTACGACGACCCTCCTGCTGAGCGAGGTATCGGTGGCGGTGGCACCGTGCACCACGTCGCCTGGGCTACGACAATGGACGAGCACGAGGCGTGGCACGGGCGCGTCGAGGGCGCCGGGCTCCATCCCTCGCCGATCATCGACCGCTTCTGGTTCCGCTCGATCTACTTCCGAGAGCCGAGCGGAGTCCTCTTCGAGCTCGCGACGCTCGGCCCCGGCTTCGCGGTCGACGAGGATCTAGCGCATCTCGGCGAGTCGCTCGTTCTGCCGCCCGCTTTCGAACACCTGCGCGACCAGGTCGAGGCGACGCTCACGCCGCTCGGACTGCCCGCGAACGCGCCGCGCTTGGCGCGTCGACGTTTCGGGAACCGGGTCGGACCGGCAGCAGCACGATAGAAACGGAAGCGGGCACCGGGGGAGGGCGCCCGCTTCCTCACACGACCGCTCCATTTGGGGAGGTACGCCAGAAATTGGGGCGGCCGTTTGCGCGCAGTTCGAGTTCGATACCCCGAAGCACGCCGACCTGAAACCAACGTCCAGCACCGGGTTCACCGCAGGCGAGGGCGCTCGTTTGCGGGATGAGCGTCGGGGTACGCCAGAACTAGGCAACGAAAAGGAGAATCGCATGGCGACCATCGAGGAACAGATCGAGATCGATGCACCAGTAGACGTGGTCTACGCGCAGTGGACACAGTTCGAGGACTTCCCCCGGTTTCTCCGGAACGTGAAGGAAGTCCGGCAGATCGACGACTCACGTCTCTTGTGGACGGCAGAGATCGCGGGGCGGGAGCACACCTGGGAGGCGAAGATCGTCGCGCAGGAGCCGAACCGACGCATCGCTTGGCGTGCCACAGAGGGACTTCAGAACGGCGGCACGGTGACGTTCGAGCCCGCCAACGGCGGCAGCATGACGCAGGTGAACGTCGTGATGGAGTACGAGCCGGAAGGTCTCATCGAGAAGATCGGCAGCGCGCTCTCCGTCGACGAGGGAGTCGTAAAGGCCGATCTCGGTCGCTTCAAGGACCTGATCGAGGAACGCCGGACTCCGACGGGCGAATGGGCTGGGCGCATCGAGTCGGGCCGCGTCGTCGATGGTGACGACACGTCCGGCGTTGGGCGCTGACAAGCGCGTTGAAGTAAACGAAGCCGCATACGGCTTCGCTCATCATCGACAACTGAAGGAGTCACATATGAGTCAGATGACGACGCCTGAAGAGCTCTTCGAGCACGAGCTCCAGGACATCTACTACGCGGAGAAGACGATCGCGCAGATGCTTCCCACTCTGGCGCGCGAGGCAACGTCGAACGCACTGTCGCGCGCGTTCGAGACGCACCTGAAGGAGACGCGAGGACAGATCGACAACCTCGAGCGTGTGTTCTCGGAGCTGGGCAAGCGGGCGAAGGGTGAGAAGTGCCCGGGGATCGAAGGCTTGAAGGAGGAGCACGACAAGTTCATGAAGGAGGAGACGCCGTCGGCGGACATCCGCGATCTCTTCCTCACGGGCGCCGCGGCACGCACGGAGCATTACGAGATTGCCGCGTACACAGGGCTCGTGGCACAGGCGCGCGCTCTCGGCGAGACCGATGCTGCGA
>JACCVK010000141.1 GCA_013698195.1 Actinomycetota bacterium
GTACGCCCATAGGAGCGACGGCCTCGCCGGCAACGAAGAGCCCCATCTCGACGGCGGCGTCCGTCTCGCCTCGCGCCAGCTCGAGTGGCTTGCCGGTCTCGGCGGCAACGAGCTCGGATGCCTCCTCACCGCGCTCGCGCAGGAGCAGGGCCAGCTCGCGCACGATGTTCCCACGCTCGACGGGCGTCCGCTCTGACCACCCGGGTTGCGCAGCTCGAGCGGCCGCGACCGCTGCGGCGACGTCCTCCGCGCCCGAGCTCGCCACTCGGCAGAGGAGCGAGCCGTCGTCGGGACGCAGCTTCTCGAGCCACTCGCCCGACGCGGCAGGCACCGCTGCGCCCGCGATGAGGTTCGGGATCTCCTCGGGGATCACCGGTGCCGCATCACCAGGCGGACCAGCCGCCGTCCACGACGACGTTCGCCCCGGTGACGTACGACGAGGCGTCGGAGGCGAGGAAGACGACCGCGCCGAGCGCCTCTGGCGCTTCGAGCATTCTCCCCATCGGCACCCGCGCGGTGTACGCCTCGAGAAACTCCGCCGGCTGGTCGTTCCAGACGCCCCCGAGCGTGAGCGTGTTGACACGGACGCCTGACTTCGCCCAGTAGGTCGCGAGGTACCTCGTGAGGTTGAGCACCGCAGACTTCGAGACGGAGTAGGCGACCGGTTTGACGAACGTCTCGCCCGTCTCGCGACGGAAGGCGTACAGGTCCTGGACGGGCGAGAGCAAGCCGTAGATCGACGAGATGTTGACGATGGAGCCCCGGCCCTCCTTGGCCATCGCGCCCCCGATCGCCTGGCAGGCGAGAAACGCGCCCTTCACGTTGACATCCATCACCGCGTCGAACGACTCCGCCGGATAGGTCTCGAACGGTCCGACCTCTTCGGCGGGGGCATCTGGCGGCGAGTCCAGCCCCGCGTTGTTGACGAGGAGATGCGGCACTCCCCAGTCCGACTCCACCTCCTCGAGCGCCTGCTCGATCGAGCCGCGATCGGTGACGTCCACCTCGAACGCCCGCCCTCCCTCCGGGGGCTTGCCCGGAGCGACGTCGAACGTCGCGACCTTCATGCCACGCTCGGCGAGCCCGGCCGCGTAGACGGAGCCGAGCTGGCCCATGCCACCCGTGACCACAGCGACACGGTCGGAGATGTCGAAGAGGGGATCGTTCACGCTTCGCCGGAGCTTCGGGCCGCGAGCTCCTCGGCGAGATCGACGTCCTCGAGCGTGACGTCCTGGTCAGGCGCGAGTGGGCGCAGCAGACGCTTCCCGAGGAGACGATCGAGCTCGTAGGGCGGGAGCCCGCCGTCGGCCGGCGACTTCGCGACGAGGTCTCCTGCACCCAGGACATGGCCCGCAGACAGGTCGCGGCCCGCGACAAGCTTCTTGCCCATCTTGTGCAGCGGCCGCTCCTCGCTCGCCAGGCGCCGCTTGACGCCGTCACCGAGGGCGGCGGGAACGCGGTGCAGATCGCGAACGAAGCGGCGCATCCCATCCGGCATGAGCGCGTACGCGTGGTCGGTTCCCTTCCAGGCGTGGTTCAGCGTGAAGTGCTTCTCGAAGACGCGGGCTCCGAGCATGAAGGCGACCGGCGCCATCGCAATTCCGTTGTGATGGTCGGAGAGCCCGATGACGAGCTCCGGGTAGCGCTCCCTGAGCGTCCCGATCACCGAGAGGTTGAGGTCCTCCACGTCCGCCGGATACGCAGCCGTGCAATGGAGGACGGAGAGCTGCGCGTTGAGAGAGAGGACGGCTTCGACGGCGCGATCGATGTCCTCGATCGTGCCACCGCCCGTCGAGAGGAACATCGGCTTGCCGAACGAGGCTACGTGGCGGAGAAACGGCACGTTGAGGAGATCGCCCGACGCGAACTTGAAGGCGTCGACTCCGAGCTCGTCCAGGAAGTCGGCGCTCGGCTCGTCGAACGCGGCAGCCACGAACGCGAGCCCCTCTTCTCGCGAGTACCTGCTGAGCTCGAACCACTCGCTCTTGTCGAGCTCGAGCGCCTCGCGGTGCTCTCCGTAGGTGGCTCCGAAGCTGTTCTCGTTGTCGTACGATGAGTCGTAGAACGCCTTGGTGAAGAGTCGCCGGTTGTCTCGCTTCTGGAACTTGACCGCGTTTGCACCGCACTCCCTGGCCGCGCGAATCAGCTCCTTGGCCTTCTCCAGCTCGCCCTGGTGGTTGTGCCCGATCTCGGCGATGACGTACGCCCCGCCGTCGCGCGAGATCCGCTTGCCGTCGACGATGAGCTCCGGCACGGAGACGATGGTACTTCGCGGACCCGGAGATCGGTACGCGAGAGTGCCTAGCCGCGGCCGAAACCCCAGTCGACTCGAAACAGCACGAGCAATCCGCCGACGATTGTCGTCGGCACGTACCACGAGGCCTGGAGCAGGAACGAGAAAGCGAGCGCGTCCTCACGCACAACGTCGAAGACGCCGAGCGCCGCGACGGCGAGCCACTGATACGTCCCCACGAACCCCGGCGACGATGGGATCGCAACGCCGAGGTTGAGAACGGCGGTCACAAACACGCAGTCCACGAGACCGAGTTCGATCCCGAGTGAGCGCGCAACCAGCCAGACAGCGACGGCAAACGCGCCCCACGCGAGAGCGCTGAGAGCGAGCGCTTCGGCCACGAGCCTCCGCCCGAGCGGCTCGGCGAGCGTGTCCACGACGTCTCGGATGATTCGGCGCAAGCGGCCCCGCTCGCGTCGGTCGCGATGACGGATGCGCGCATAGCCTCGAGCCCCTGCGAACAGGACGATGAGCAAGAGCACCAGGAGAGCGCCGCCGATCGCGATCTCTCGAATCCACTCCTCGGAGGCCACGAACGGAAGCGAGACGAGGAGGAAGACGAAGAGCGCGACGACATCCGAACCCCGGTCGAGCCCGACGGTCGCCAGCGCCCGACCCGACGGCACGGTCGCCGCGACGGCGAGCCAGCGGGCGCGAAAGAGCTCGCCCAGCCGCCCCGGGAGGACGTTGTTGCACGCCACTGCGCCCACCACCAGCTCCAGATAGCCGAGCGTGCTTGGTCTGTCGGTCCTCGCGATGCGCTGCCAGCGAGCTGCCTGGAAGACGTACACGGCGCCGACTGCCAGGATCGCGAGCGCCACGAGGAGCACATCCGCACCGCGAGCCGCCGTCCAGACCGCGTCGACGTTTGCGTTCCGGAATGCCAACCAAAGGAAGACGAGGCTCGCCGGAATGCCGACGGCGAGCCCGAAGACAACCGCCCGTCTGACCGGTCTCGGCGACGGCGGATCCGCCTCCGCAGCTCTCTCGAACGTCACGCTGGCGACACCCGCCCCCCACGCTAACGTCCGGCGATGCCTCCGGGACTGGCGATCCTCATGCCCGTCTACAACGAGCGAGCCACGGTCAAGGCCGCGATTGCCGATGCCCTTTCCGCGGAGCTTCCGGTCGAGCGCCAGCTGGTCGTCGTCGACGACGGGTCGACCGACGGCACGAGGGAGCTGCTTCGCGAAAGAGCGTGGCCGGAGGACGTGAGGGTCGTGTTCCACGAGCGCAACCAGGGCAAGGGCGCCGCGGTGCGCACCGCGCTCCAGCACGCGACCGGCGACTTCTCGGCGATCCTCGATGCCGACCTCGAGTACCGAGCGGCCGACCTCGCGCCCATGCTCGAGCCCCTCCTCGCCGGCGACGCGCACGTCGTCTTCGGTACGCGCGCCTGGCACGCCCACTCGTCCTACGGCTTCTGGTACGTGATGGGCAACAAGGCCGTCACGTTCGCGACGAACCTCCTCTACAACTGCTGGATCTCCGACGTGATGACGTGTCACAAGGCGATGCGAACCGATGTCTTCCGCTCGCTACGGCTCCGTGAGCGGGGGTTCGGGATCGAGCCCGAGATCGCCGCCCGAGTCCTCCAAACCGGCGAGCGCATCTACGAGGTGCCGATTACGTACCGCGCTCGCTCGCGCGAGGAGGGTAAGAAGCTCACTGCCCTCGACGGCCTGCGCGTGCTGCGAACGCTCGTCCGCTGCCGGATCGGCTAGTGGCGGACGCGCTTCAGCACTCGGTGCTCGAAGCGCTCGAGGGGGCGAGGAACTA
Source organism: Actinomycetota bacterium (assembly GCA_013698195.1). GTDB lineage: Bacteria > Actinomycetota > Thermoleophilia > Gaiellales > Gaiellaceae > GMQP-bins7. Next base: position 4,073 of record JACCVK010000141.1, read on the forward strand.
CAACGCGTGGGTCGCGGCACTCGTCGCTCCGTATCTGGGAGACGATCCGATCGAGATCGGAAGCGGAACCGGGACCTACGCCGAGCAGTGGCTCGAGAGCGGGATTCCTCGCCTCACGGTCACGGACCTCGACCCCGCGCTGGTCGATCGCCTGCGGGAGCGCTTCTCGGACGATCCTCGGGTGACGGTGGAGAGCCTCGATCTGCTCGACGCTCCCCGCTCGGACCACTCGGCCCTCGTCGCTCTCAACGTCTTCGAGCACATCGAGGACGACGTCGCGGGTTTCGCCTCCGCGGCACGCCTCGTTCGCCCCGGTGGGGCGGTTGTGGCCTTCGTCCCGGCGTTCAAGTTCGCGATGAGCCGCTTCGACCGCGCGATCGGACACTTCCGC
>JACCVK010000136.1 GCA_013698195.1 Actinomycetota bacterium
GCCGCTCGATCATCTCGAGCGTGCGCACCGCCTCCGGAGCGTGTCCGCCGAGGCGGTCGAGGAACTGGACCCCGTCGCGGATCGGCGCGAGCGGGTTCCTGAGCTCGTGCGCGAGTTGGACCAGGAACCGGTCCTTCCGCTGATCGGCCTCTTGGAGGGCCTGCTCCGCCCGGACCATGGCGTCGATGTCCGAAGCCACGCCGAACCACTGGCCGCCCGGGACGATCGGGCGCGCGCGGACCTGGAACCAGCGATGCCCGCCGTCGCGCGAGCGCAGGCGGCACCTCACCTCGAACGGTCGCCGGGTCTCCGTCGCGTCCGCCCAGGCGCTCTCGCACAGACTCCGGTCGTCGGGATGGGCGAGGTCGGTCCAGTTGCCCGTCGCGGACAGGATGCCCGTGTACTCCCGGAACCGGCCGTTGGTGTAGTCGGTGATCCCCGCGTCGGTGGTGGCGAACAGGATGTCGGGCACGGTCTCGGCCATCGACCGGAACCGTGCCTCACTCGCCGCGAGCTCGGCGTTCCGCTGGCGCAGCTCGGCCTCGATCCGGTGCCGCTCCACGACCTCCTGCTCGAGCCGGACCCGGGCGTGGTGGGTGGTGAGATCGGTCACCACCGCGCACACGGTGGCGCGATCGGGCAGACCGGTCAGGCCGAGGAGCACCGGCAGGGGGCCGCCGTGGGCCTGGAGGAGCCCGATCTCGACCTCGCTCGGCCCCTCACCGGTGGCTTATAAAAAAGCAGACCAGCGCGCCCGGTCGTCGGGGTGGACGAGCTCGAGGAACCCGTTCCCGATCAGCTCCTCGCGCGGCCGGCCCGACATCGCGACCAGCCGATCGTTGGCGTACCGGACCATGCCCGCGAGGTCGACGATCACGGCGCCGTCGCCCATCCGCTGGACGAGGTCCTGGTAGGGGCGCAGCGCCGGCTCGAGCAGGAAGACCCGGTCCTGCTCGTCTTCGCACACCACGAGCGCGTCGACCTCGCCGCCACGGATGGCCCGGATCGCCTCCCAGACCTCGTTCGGGTCCTGTGGCAACGCCTCGGCCAGCAGATCGAGGACGGCCGCAGGTCGCCCGGAGGGATGGAATGGCGCGGTGCGATCCATGAGGGCCCGTCTTAACGCGAGGAGCCGGCGCCCGGTCGCGGTTCGAGGTTGAGTCCGACCAGCACCCGATCGCGGTTCGACAGGTCGCCGATGATCTTGCGCATCGGCTCGGGGAGCTTGCGCACGAGGGTCGGGATCGCGACGATCTGGTCGCCCTTCGCGAGCTGCGGGTGCAGCAGCAGGTCGATCACCTCGATGCGATAGCGGCCCGGGAGGTGCTCCTCGCAGAACCGCTTCAGGTTCGCGAACGCCGCGACCGACTTCGCGGACTGGCCGGCGACGTAGAGCCGGAGGTCCCACTCGCTGGCGGACTCGTCGACGTCGGACCCGGTCACGCGCCACCTCCGGACGATCCGGCGGTCGCGCCGTTGTCGGCGTGACGGCTCCTGGCGAGCGCCCTCGCGCCCTCGTCCGCCGCCACGTCGAGCGCCTGCTCCTGCGCGAGCGTCCGTGCCAGGGCCTCCTCCTCCCGCTCGAGCTCCGCCCGGATCATGCTGATCTTCGCCTCCGCCTCCTGGCGCTTCGCCTCGTGCTCGCGCTGCCGGCGGGCGACCTCTTCCGACCGGGCCACCCCTCGGGCCCGCGCCTGCGCCTCGCGGGCGACGCGAGCCGACCCGGTGAGCACGCCCTCCGGGCCGACGTATACGTCGAGGAGCTCGATGCCGCGGTCTGTGAGCACGAACTCGCGGATCTGGTTCGAGTGCGACATTCCGCGCGACTTCAGCACGTACATGCCACGGGTACGCTCGCCGTTCGTTTCGAGATCACGCAGGAGCAGCCAGGTGTCGACGATCGAGGAGACGCCGAGGTCGGTGCCCTCGAGCTCCTGCCCCGCGCTCGTGAGCGAGGTGAAGAACGCGGTGATCCCGGTCGCCTTGAGGTAGTCGAGGAGGCGCAGCACCATTCGCGCCGCGTCGCCGGTGGTGCCGGCGGTCGCGAGGTTCGTGATGGGATCGACCACCACCACAGACGGACGGAACTCCGCGATCCGCTTGTGCATCGACACGAGATGCATCTCGAGTCCGTACAGGGTGGGGCGGCTGGCGTGGAACTCGAGCAGCCCGGCCTGGACGTGGGGAGCGAAGTCGATGCCGATCGAGCGCATGTTGCGCGAGAGCTGGCTCGAGGACTCCTCGAACGCGAAGTACAGGCAGCGCTCGCCCCGTCGGCAGGCGGCGTCGGCGAAGTGCGCAGCGAGGCTCGTCTTGCCGGTGCCGGCCGTCCCGGTCACGAGCACGGTGGTGCCGCGATAGACCCCCTTGCCGCCGAGCATCGCGTCGAGCCGCGGGACCCCGGTGCCGACGCGCTCGTCCGACGCCTCGTGGGTGAGCGAGAGCGCGGTCACCGGCAGGACGCTGATCCCGGTCTCGTCGATCAGGAACGGGTACTCGTTCGTTCCGTGCGTGGTGCCCCGATACTTGACGATCCGCATCCGGCGGGTCGAGACCTGCTCGTTCACTCGGTGAT
>JACCVK010000148.1 GCA_013698195.1 Actinomycetota bacterium
CTCGTAGCTCGGGGATGCACTCGAGAAGCCAGTCGACGGATGTGGCCGCGATCGCGATCGGCTGATCGACCGAGCGCGCCTTCAGCTCCGACAGTCGGCGCACAGGCTCCTCCCGGTATGGCGTCGCGACGAGCCCGTACACGGTGTCCGTGGGTATGACCGCGAGACCGCCTTCGCGGATCGCGGCAACAGCGGCTTCGACCTGGGTCACGGTCGAGTGCATTCCACCACCCGCTCGCGGCCGGCGAGGTCGCGTGTCACAACGAGGTCGCGGTAGCCGAGACCTCGAAGAAACGAGGTGACTCGTGCTGCGTCGTCGTACGCCACCTCGAGCACGAGGACGCCGCCCTCGCGCAGCACATCGAATGCGGCACGGGCGATTGCCTCGGTCGCGCCGACACCGACGAGCGCCACGCGCGGCTCCCAGTCGCGCACCTCGGGCTCCAGCGCGCCGATCTCGTCCGGCAGGACGTACGGCGGGTTGGAGACAATGAGATCCCACGGCCCGGCAGGCAGACCGTCGAAGAGATCGGCGCAGAGGAACTCGAGCTCGCAACCGGTCCGAGCTGCGTTCGCGAGGGCGACCTCGAGTGCAGCCGCAGACGAGTCCAGCGCAGTCACGCGGGCGCCCTCGTGCTCGTCGGCGATCGCGAGCGCGATCGCACCGCTCCCGGTGCCTACGTCGAGCACACACGGTTCCGTCAGTGGAGCGATGGCCGCCAGCGCTCGTCCGACGACGACCTCGGTCTCCGGACGCGGGACGAGCACGCGCGGGTCGACCTCCAGCGTCAGGCGGCGGAAGCCCCACTCGCCGAGGATGTACGCCAGCGGCTCGCGCCGCTCGCGGCGTGCGAGGAGCGTCTCGAGCGCTTCGCCCTCGTCGACCGTGAGCACCCGTCGGCTATCCGCATAGAGCCCGCTGCGTCCCGTCTCGAGAACGTGCGCGAGCAGGAGCTCTGCGTCCAGTCGAGGGTTCTCGCAGCCGGCGGCGGCGAGCCGCGCGGTCATCGGTGGGAGCACCTGGACGACGGTGGAAGACAACTCGGTGTTCCGAGTCGCAAGGCTCACGCGCTCGCCTCCGCGAGGGCGAGCCTGCGATCTTCGGCCTGAAGGGTGTCGGTGAACTCGTCGAGCTCTCCCTCGAGCACGCGGTCGAGGCGATGGACCGTGAGCTTGACCCGATGATCCGTGAGCCGATTCTCCGGGAAGTTGTACGTGCGGATCTTCTCCGCGCGCTCGCCGCCGCCGATCTGCGAGCGCCGGCTGGCCGCGACCTCTGCGAGCTGCCTCGCGCGCTCGCCCTCATAGAGCCGCGCTCGCAGCACGCGCATCGCGCGCTCCCGGTTTTGCAGCTGCGAGCGCTCGTCCTGCATCGTCACGACGATCCCGGTCGGCAGGTGGGTGATCCGAACTGCAGAGTCGGTCGTGTTCACGCTCTGGCCTCCCGGTCCCGTCGAGCGCATGACGTCGATCTTCAGATCCTTCTCCTCGACCAGCACCTCGACGTCCTCGACCTCCGGCATCACCGCGACGGTGGCCGTGGAGGTGTGGATGCGACCTTGCGATTCCGTTTCCGGGACGCGCTGGACGCGATGCGTTCCACCCTCGTACTTGAAGACCGAGAACGCACCGTCGCCCTTCACGGCGAACACGATCTCCTTGAAGCCGCCGCTCTCACTCTCGCTCGTCGAGAGCGTCTCCGTCCGGTAGCCGCGCCGCTCCGCATACCGGGTCAGCATCCGATACACATCGCCCGCCCAGATCGCAGCCTCGTCGCCGCCCACACCCGGCCGGATCTCGACGATGACGTCCTTCTCGTCCGCCGGATCCTTCTCCACGAGCGCAAGCCGCAGATCCTCCTCGAGGCCTGCGATCTGCTCCTCGAGCTCCGTCGCCATCCCGGTGAGCTCCGGGTCTCCGCGCGCGTCCTCGAGGTCGGCCTGCGCCAGCTTCCACTGCTCGGCCAGGCGGTTCGGCCCCTCGAGCTCCTTGAGACGGCGCCCCGCGTCCGCGACGAGTTTCCTGTCGTTGTAGACCGCAGGATCGGACATGCGCTCTTGCGCCTCCGCGTAGGAACGCTGAAGCTCGTCCACGAGCCGTTCGATCGTGCTCATGAGCCAACCTCAGTTGGCTCAGCGGCGGGAAGGGGCGAGCCAAGGCGAGCGTTGGTCATGCGGCTGATCGTACTGCGGGCGGGCGCCAGGCCAATCACAGCGCCCGATTACAGCGCCCGATTACAGCGCGCCGGTCAGGCGAGCGAGGCGTCGAGCGTGATCTCGGGGACGCTTGCGAGCGCCTTCGAGACCGGGCAGTTCTCCTTTGCAGTCTCGGCTGCCTCGCAGAATCCTGCGTCGTCGAGTCCAGGCACATCGCCGCGAACACGCAGCGCGATCTTCGTGATGCCCGTGCCCGGGACGAAGGTGACGGTTGCACTTGTCTGGAGCTGCGAGGGAGGCGCGCCGGCCTGGGCAAGCCCGTGCGAGAGCGACATCGAGAAGCACGAGGCATGCGCTGCGGCGATTAGCTCCTCTGGACTCGTTCGACCGCTCGACTCAGGCTCGGCACGCGACGCCCAGGTGATGTCGAGTGGACCGAACGCCTCGCTCCCGACTCTGTCGATCGACCCGCTGCCTTCCATCAGCGAGCCCTTCCACGTCACCTCGGCGGTGCGCTCAGTCGCCATCCGCTCCTCCTAGCCTCGCGTCGATTGTCACGGTGGCGCTCGCCTTGATGAGCGCCGAGAACGTGCAGCCGGCATCCGCCGCGTCAGCCGCCTGCGCGAATCCCGCCTGGTCGCAGTCCGGCACGGTGCCACGCGCCGCGATGGCCGAGGACACGATCCGGTGACCGAGGTCGCCGACCTCGTCCATCGTGATCCGGCACGTCACCTCGAGTCGCTCGGGCGGAGTTCCGGCGCGCGCGAGCTCGCTGCCGAGTGAGGTCACGAAGCAGGAGGCGTGCGCGGCCGCAAGCAGCTCCTCGGGGCTGGTCTTCCCCTCGGGGTCGCCGATGCGAGACGCGAGCGTCGTCGGTAGCTCGAACGCACCCGAGGTCGCTGCCCGCACGGTGCCGGAGCCCCGCGAGACGGTTCCCTCCCAGACAGCCTCTGCCTCCCGGACGATGCGCGGCATCCCCGAGCCCCTGCTAGGCCATGACTTCGACGCGTGAGTCGAGCCGCTGCTCTTCCGCGGACTCGGCCTGCTCGCGCTCTTGCACCCGGACGAGCGCGCGGATCGAGACCTCGACCTGGTCGTCCGTCGGCTCGCGCGTCGTGAGCCGCTGGAGCCAGAGACCCGGCGCGAGCAGCGCCATCAGCAGCCGGTTCTCGCGATGGGCGCCTGCGTACCGGATCACCTCGTAGGCGAGCCCCGCGATGAGGGGCAACAGCAGGATCCGGCTCGTGATCAGCCAGTACCAGTCCGGCCGGCCGACGAACGCGAAGACGAAGATCGCGATCACCATCACCCAGAGCAAAAACGCTGTACCGCAACGAGGGTGAGTCAAGCTGAATTTCTGCACGTTTGCCGGAGTCAGCTCGACGCCCGCTTCGAGCGCGTTGATCGTCTTGTGCTCGGCGCCGTGGTACTGGAAGACACGGCGGAGATCGGGCAGCAGCGAGATGAGCAGGATGTATCCGATGAAGACCGCCACGCGGATGAGGCCTTCGACGACGACGAAGAGCTCCGTCGACTCGATCGGCAGCCAGTTCGTCAGCAGCGCAGGCCCGACCTTGAAGAGCATGAGCGCGAACCCGATCGCGAGCGCGAAGGAGAAGATGATCTGTCCGCGGCTGATCTGGGTCTTGATCTCCCCGTGCTCGTCCCGCTCCTGGGTGACGACGTTCGCGGAGATCGCAAGAGCTCGGAATCCGATCGCAAGCGACTCGCCGAGCGCGATGACCCCCCGGATTACCGGCAGCCTCCAGATCCGGCGTCGCTTCATCGGCGACTCGATGTCGTTGACGACTTCCTCGATGTCCCCTTCGGGCGTTCGCACCGCGACCGCCCAACTCGACGGGCTGCGCATCATCACGCCCTCGAGCACGGCCTGGCCGCCGTATGCCACCTTCATGGCCGCGTATCAGCCGCGGCGCGAGCCGCCGGCCTTCTCCAGCCGGCGCTGGAAGCGCTCGACGCGACCGCCGGTGTCCACGAGCTTCTGCTTGCCCGTGTAGAAGGGATGGCACTCGGCGCAAATCTCGACGTGGAGCTCCGCTTTGGTGGAGCGAGTCCAGAACTCGTTTCCGCAGGAACACGTCACGTGCGCAAGCGTGTACTCCGGGTGAATGCCTGCCTTCATGGGCTGGCCAGGATAGCAGCGGCAGTTGCCGCGGCCACGTTCCCGCCGGAGACGACGCAGACCGTTCGGCCGCCCTCGACCTTGCCCGCGAGCACCGCGGCGACAGCCGCCGCGCCGGCCGGCTCGCAGGCGAGTTTGGCCCTCTCGTAGAGGAAACGGAAGCCCGCCGCGATCTCCTCCTCGGACACGAGAACGATCTCCTGCACGTGCTCCTTCACGATCGTGAGCGTGGTCTCGCCGGCATGCGGCGCGTTCAGCCCGTCGGCAATCGACGTCGGCGTCACCCCAACCGGCTCCCCCGCGGCAAGTGCGGACTGCATCGCCGTCGAGAGCTCCGGCTCGACGCCGACGACGCGAGCCCGTCCCGCTGCGGCGACGGCGATGCCGGCGACGAGACCTCCGCCGCCGATCGGCACGACGATCGTCTCCACGCCGTCCACATCCTCGAGGATCTCGAGGCCGACGGTGCCCTGGCCGGCGATGGTCAGCGGGTCGTCGAAGGGATGGATCAACGTGCGACCGGTCCTCTCCAGGAGAGCGTCGAGCCGCTCGAACGCCTCGCCAGGATTCGAGGCCTCGAGATCGACGCTCGCGCCGTACCCGCGCGTCGCGGCGATCTTCGCCTCGCTCGCGCCCGACCACATCACGAGCAGCGCGTCGATCCCTTCCTCGGCTGCGGCCCAAGCGACGGCCTGCGCGTGGTTGCCGGCTGAGATGCCGATCACGCCGCACGCCTTCTCCTCGGCCTCGAGCGACGCGAGCTTCGTGAGCACGCCTCGCGGCTTGAACGAGCCCGTACGCTGGAGAAGCTCGGCCTTGAGCAGGACGTCTTGCCCGAGGGTCCGCGAGGGAAGCGTCGGCGTCCGGTGCAGGCGACCCGCGATCACCTCCGCCGCCCGCTCGACGTCGTGCCGGTCGACGGGCAACAACTTCACCGCACGATCGTACTGCGGAACCCAGCGCGCTCCGGGCGTGTAGGAGGGGCTATGAAACGCGTCGCGCTCGCGCTCTTTCTCGTGGTCGGAACAACTGCGCTCGCGGGGAGCCGCCCGCCGCCCGTCGAGACGAAGGTGGTGCCGACAGGAGAGGCGCCGTGCGGCGTGACGGCTCGTGCAGGACGCCTGTGGCTCGGCGTCTACGGGACCGGAAGGCTGCTCAGCATCGACGGCACGCGCGGCAGCGTCGAGTCGCGAACACGTGTCGGACGGTGGGCGTGCCGGGTCGCCGTCGGTCGAGCTGCGATCTGGGTGACGCGCGACCAGGCGGGCGAGCTCGTTCGGGTCGCGCGTGGATCAGGACGACTCACGCGAGTCCCGGTAGGAGCCGCGCCGTTCGACATCGTCCTCGCTGCCGGATCCGTCTGGGTGACGAGCTTCGAAACCGGTGTGGTGGCCGAGCTCGACGCAGGCTCGACGAAGCTACAGCGTGTCTACAAGGTCGGCCCGAACCCAGCCGGGATCACGAGTTGTCGTGGGCGTATCTGGGTCGGCCACGGACGCGAAGCGAGATGGCTGACCGCGATCGAGCCTCGAACGCACCGCGTTCGCCGAGTGGACGTAGACACCAACAATCCGGGCTGGCCGCGCTGCATCCGGAACGAGCTCTGGGTCACGACTTCGGATTCCGTGCTCCGGATCGACGCCGAAAGCGGCAACGTCCTCGACAGGCTGCGGCTCGGCGGAACCCCGGCCGAAGCCGCCGGCGCGCCCGACGGCCTCGTCTGGGTGACCGACAAGGAGCGCTCGCTCGTCCACCGCGTCGATCCGGCACGGGTCGAGCTCGTCGACTCGTTTGCCGCCGGAGCCGGAGCGTTCTCGCTAGTCCGCGTCGGCACGGCAATGTGGGTTACGAGCTTCGCAGGAGCGGACGTGCGGAGGTACTCGCCGTAGCTTCGTACAGAATGGCGTCGTGGCCGTCCCGTCCAGCGAGCGCCCGATCCGGCTCCTCCTCACCGACGGAAGCCTCGAGCGGAGCCGGCTCAGGGTCTTCTTCAGACTCATCCTGGTCATTCCCCACGTCATCTGGCTCGTGCTCTGGGGGATCGCAACCTTCTTCGTGTCGTTCGTCCTCTGGCTGGCGGTGCTCATCAACCGGGAGGCGCCGCGCAGCCTGCATGACTTCGTCGCGGGCTATCTCCGCTATGCCACACACGTCGGTGCGTACATCCTGCTCGCCGCGGATCCGTATCCCGGGTTTCGAGGGAGGCCGGGCTACCCGGTCGACCTGGAGATCGATCCGCCTGTCGAGCAGAGCCGCTGGAGCGGGTTCTTCCGTCTCTTCCTCGCGCTGCCGGCGCTGATCCTCGC
>JACCVK010000153.1 GCA_013698195.1 Actinomycetota bacterium
TGAAGAGGACTCCTGCGCTCGCGCGATCGTCAGCGTGTCGGTCGTGCGCGCCGTGACCCTGACGATCTCCGCGTTCGTTGAGAGGGGCTGCGCGCCCGTAGGCCAGATGGTCGCGTTGAATGGAACGGCCGGGAACAGCGCACCCTGACCGGCTGTGACAACGAGCGAGGTACCGGACGCTGCTGGTGACGGTGCGGTTGCGACGGCCGAATATGCGAAGTTGCTATGAGCGTCAGGCATCTACTGCACCGCGTGAATCCGCTCACGCCCGCGTTCGTTGAAAGAGGCTGAGCCCCTGTCGGCCAGATGGTCGCGTTGAAGGGCGTCGGGCACTCGCCCGCAACCTTATGCCGCGGTGATCTTGAGGACGCCGGTCGAGTCCCACTGGATCGTGAACGTGCCCGAGGCGACCGTCTCGTCGCCACCGAAGTTCACGTAGCCCATGACGGGATCCGTCGTGTTGGCTCCGGCGGTGTCCGAGTAGGTGACCGCGATCCGAGCCGTGAAGGAGGCGGTCGTCCACTGCGCATCGGCAGCATCCAACCGGGTCTCGTTCGTGCCCGAGTCGTACGTCAGCGTCTTCGTTGCGAGCGTGACGCCTCCGGCCGTGTAGCCGGTGCCGGTGATCTCGTTCGTCGCGTCGTTGAAGAAGTCGTCGGTGTCCTGCGCCGGTACGTAGGTGACCGTGTGCAACGAGGTCTTGATCGTGTCCGTCACCCAGTCGACGCGGCGCGCGGCCGTGGCCGAGAACTGACCGACGAGAGCGTTTCCGTACCAGTTAGCGGTGACAGGCATCCGCTCCTAGTATCGGAGCTAGAGCGCCGTACCCTCAGACGCCGGGTCGAGTGGCCGCTCCGGGGACACCGCCGCCCCTCGAGCTGCGCCGACCCGCTGCTCCGGGCGCGGCCGCTGTCCGCGCTCGGCTCGGGGTTCCGTTCTGGCGAGTCGCAGCCGGGAAGACGTCGCCGCCCTCGGGCCGAGCGCCGTTGGTCAGCCCCTCGGGAAGCGCATCCAGGTCGAGCATCTCGAGCACGGTGTCACGGATCTGCGGATGGACAACGTCGTAGCCTGCTCCAGCGAGGAGGGAGAGCGCGTTGATTACGGCCTCGGCCGAGCGCTGCGAGATCTTGCGCACACGGACGGTCGGCGTCTCGATCTCCTTCCCGAAGTTGACGTCCACGAAGCGGCGGATGACGTCACGCTGCGAGTCGAGCGCTATCTGCTTCGCGACCGCGGAGACGGAGAGGTAGTAGGGCTCGGCGATCGTCTCGCCCACGGCTCGAGAGCCCGTCTCGGTGATCCCGAGCTGCGAGAACATCACGAGAGCGGCGGCGGCCATCTGGGAGTCGTAGTGGCGCAGGAGATTTGTCGGATCCTTCGCATCTCCGGTGTGGATCTTGAGCCCCCAGCCCTCGGTCTCCGTCGGAGAGATCTCGGGCCCGGCGAAGGCGACGTAGCCCTTCTCGTGCGTGCGGAGGTTCTGAGCGATCCTCTGCGCCCGCTCCTCGTCACGGGTGCCGCCCGACTTCGGGTAGCGGATCTCTGGCAGCCCGGACGCCCAGCGATCCCACGCGATCGCGGACGAGGTCGTGACCGCCTTCTTCAGCCGCCAGGGCTGGTACATCGCGCGAAGCAGGGACGTCCCCATCCAGTCGGTCTCGCCGTCCCGCTCGATCGAGTAGTGCGCGATCTTCTCTCCGGGGATCCCGCTCTCGGGCACGTTCGGGAGATCCTGGAAGACGCGGGTGATCGCTGCTGACTCGGCGTCCCACTTGATCTCCTTGATCGTCGAGGGACGGCGGAGCCCCATGCGGGCGATCGAGCGCATCGGCCGCTGCTCCGGCTTGTCGGGATCCTCGCGCCAGAACTCCAGCTCGCTCGCCCAGATGATCTCCTCGAGCACCGCTCCCCAGTCGAGGCAGAGGAGCCGCTGCGTGAGCCATTCGTCGTGCGACTGCGAGAGGCGACCGACGTGGTCTCCGAGCCCGAACTGCCATTCGCACGCTCGAGCGACGGCGCGGTCTATCGGATCCTTCCCCTCGTCGCGGGCCACAACCTCGTGCGTCGCGTTTCGAATCGGAAGCTTGTAGAGCCAGAGGATCGCGCGGACCCAGGCGTCTGCCGTCCGCATCTCATTGAAGACGAGGTAGCGCGAGCGACCACGGAAGAGAGGGTTGATCTCCGAGCCAGCCGAGAAGACGCCCGAGTACCACGACTCGGAGTCCGAGCCCGAGATTCCAGACGGCGGCGCGTTGAGATCACCCTGCGGCGTCGCGAAGAGCCGAAGCTCGCGATCGGTGAAAGGAATCCTCACGTTCCTAGTATCGGCTTACCGGCGGCGGCGGCGTGTCCTCGGCTCCGGGTTGATCTCGGGATGCGCGTCGGCGAGATGCGCCTGGAAGCGAGGGGTGATCTCCTTGACCGGGCCCGACTCGTCGAACCCGTCGCAGTGTGAGCACGTCGTCCGGCAGACCGAGCGGCCAGGGTCGTCGCTCCGATTCTTCTGCGGCTTCCACATACTCGCGACCGAGCCGATCGTGCTCGATAGCTTCTTCGCCACGGTGGGCGACGGTATGGAGCGAGTCGGATGCCGCCCGTCTAGACACGCTCTAGCTCGGACAGCCTTCCTAAAAATCCATCCCGTAGCTCAAGCCGGGGTCGATCTTCCCTGAGTCGTCCTCCCAGTAGTCCGCCGGGCGGCGAGCTGCGGCGAGCGAATCGGCGACCAGCGGGACGGGCCACTTGAAATGAACGCCGTAGGCGAAGGCGCGCATCATGTGGTTGTGCTCGTCGTTCTCGGGCTCGTCAGTGTCGAAGCGGCGGTTCCCCTGCGAGTCGGTCTTCCAACGGTTCGCCTTCATGTGACGGATGAAGTCCTCGCACCGAGGCGAGACGATCAGCGGCTTCGGCTGCCCCCCGAGTAGACGCTTGACCGCATCGACGGTGTTACGGATCCTGGCCGGGGAGGAGCTGATGACGTAGCCCTGGCGCGCGTATTGCGAGGTCAGGGACTCGCCGGTCGCGAGCTGCCTCGACTGCCCCGAGGGATCCCCGACGTTAAGCCACGTCTCGCGAACCCCGAACGTGCGCTGGTCTACTCCCAACGATCGAAGCTCCTCGTCCACCCTGGCCGCGATGGCCTCCGGTGGGATGCCCGTGGTCTCGACCTCGCCGATGACGCGAAGCTCGAGCGGGCCTTCCTGGCAGATGACGACCGCCGTCGGGTGGACGCCGTAGTCCCAGTAGGTCTCGATCCGCAGGTAGGGGTCGTAGGGGATGTCGCGCTCGGCGACGTGCAGGACAGGATCGAACTCGGGATACACGCGCGCCGTGAGCGAGGCGGTGTAGTCGATGTCCAGCTCCTGAGCTACCTGCTCGTCGGTCAGCTCGAGGACGGCGTCGTCGTACCAGGGGGAGGTCGGGCGGCCCTCGAAGCGGTGCGGCCCGTCGGCATCGTGCGGGTCATAGCGCTCTCCTGCCACGGTCGCCGCGCAGCGTACGCACCGCTCCGGCTCAGATCCGGCGACGTGCAGCCCGACCGAGTAGATCGGGTGATCAGTCCAGTGGTGGCGCAGGAACGTCCAGCCCCGAGGTCGACGATCGCGCAGCTCGAAGTAGACGTTCCCCTCTCCGAACGGGGTCGAGAGCATCACACGCCCCGCTGGGATCGCTCGAGTCAGGGCGGCCTGCGCCTGCCTGCCCCAGCGAAGGCGCGCAGCCTCGTCGATGATCGCCCCTCGGAAGCGTCCGGATCGGCCCGGATCGGCAGTCTGCCCCGCGCCCGCCAGGAACCCGGTTGGCGTGTCGAGCCGCCGGATCCTCGGGTTGTTGCCGCCGACGAAGTGGAGCGGGGCTCGACCCAGCTCGACGGGCCAGCGCTCCCACATGAACTTCACCTTCCCGAAGAACGAGCCGTACGTGAGCCCCGAGTCGGCCACGGAGCCGAGATCCTGATGCTGGATGAGGAGCGGCACCGGCCAGTACGTGAGCGCCCAGAGCACGGCGTAGGCGAAGGCAGTCGTGTCGCCCTCCTGGCGGGACTTCTCGACGTGGACGTTTCGGAAGCGGATGTCACCAGCGACCAGGGACTCGAGGTCGATCCAGGAGACGACGTCCTCCTCCTGATGCGGCCACGCCCGGAAGACGGACTCGCCGTGGTCGGGATCCCAGACCTTGATTTTCCCCTCGCGGAGCGGAAGCAGGGGGTCGAGGCGGTAGCGCTCAATGTCCTGGCCGCGCTCTCCTCGCATGGCGGCGACAGCGGCGGTGTGAGCCGCGTGACCGAAACGAGCGCCCTCCGCGAGAGACACGTCGAGACGTTACTCCGCGAAGGCGTCGAGCGTCTCGCAGATGAGCCCATCGCACTCGGGCCCGAGGAGCTTGCCGCGCTGACACGTCGCCACGCCCCTCTCCGCAGTGATGTACGGCTGCGCGAGCCCGCACTTCAGGCAGACGACCTCGGAGCCCGCGGAATAAAACGCCGAATATTCGACCACCCCTCTTGACCGTCTCGCGGATCTCTTGGGGGCGCGCCTCTCCCGCTCAGCGCGGGTGAGCTTCCGCCTTCGGGTCACGCCGGAACGCGGAGGTCTTCACGCAGGCGGAGCTTGCGGAGCTTCGCGGATACCCACGCCTCGGATTGACCGTGGAAGACCGCGACCTCGGCGTGCGAGTAGCCGAGCGCGATCGGGAGCACGACCTCGCGAAGGGTCGCTCGAATCTCCTCGTCCTCGATCGCGACGAGCGCGTGCGTGAACGAGCCCTCGGCCATCGCCGGTATCGCCTCCACGAGCACGACCTTCCCCATGACGTCCTGCTCAGTCTCGTCGGCGTAGTCGGAGCTTTCGAGCGCCTCAGAGGAGATCGCCCAGGCGAGAGCCTTCGGCGTGAACTGCCCCAGCTCGTCGCGGAACCAGTTGGTCAGGGCCAGGCGCGCCTTCCAGGTCACGTACGAGATCAGCCGCGGGTTGCGAGCCGGGTCCCAGGAGACGTAGGCGGAGTAGATCGCCTCGCGGATGTGACCCTCGGCGTCCTCGAAGTCGAGCCGTGCGGACTCGACGTCCTGCTCGGCACCGCGGCGACGTTCGTTCACGACCATCTCGGCGAGGCGAGCGACGTCGGCTACGGATCCTGACCCCTGGCCGAGCTGCACGCGCTCGCTCGAGCACGAGGAGCATCGCCAGTAGAGGACGTAGGGTCGTGTGCCGTTGACGGAGCCGGAGCGGTTCCACCTGGTCTCACGGCGGCAGGAGCGGCAGTAGTCGAGCGGCGAGCGTTCCTGCTTCACGCGGAGGGGAACCTCCAGAAGTTGCGACGAGCCCGCTTGGCCTCGCGCTTGAGGCGGCGCTCGATCCGCCGGTGAGACGCCCGGTTGTAGACGGGTGTCTCTGATGAGCCGATCTCAGCGATCGCCCTGACTTTCGTCTGCGCCACGAGAGCCAGGGTAGCTCTCCGGGGCGACGGGGTTATCCTCCGCCTCGCATCGTCCGCGTGTAGACGAGCCCGGCGTCCTCCATCATCGCTTCCTTCTGCCGGATGATGAGGTCGTCGAGCGTTCCGTTCGCGTCGGCAGCGAGCCGCATCCCGGCCTCGAGATGCTCGAGCGCGATCGACAGCACCGCACGAGTGAGGTCGTATACCGACTGACCCGAGACGGTGACGTTGCCGCGGAGATCCGGAGTCGCGCCGAGACCTGAGAGCTGGAGCTTCGCGCCGGTTTCCAGAAGGCGAGTGACGTCTCCCACGTCCGCCTCGTTCAGGTCGAGCGCCCGGACGCCCGTCGCGTCGTCGCCGCGAAGACGACGGAGCCCTGCACCGAGAGAGAGCGTGCCTGCCATCGCTTGCGTCCGTCGAGCGTCAGAGAGAGCGCGCTCGTGGTCTTCGCGGCGGCGGAGGTCCTCGTGACGGTCGAAAGCGTCGGACCGCTCGACCCAGCGCCACTGCGCCGACCAGTGAGTGACGTTCGTGGGCCCAGCCCCCCCAGTTTCCC
>JACCVK010000173.1 GCA_013698195.1 Actinomycetota bacterium
CATCTCCGCGACCTGCTCCGTCACCTTCTGGCCCATGAGGTGGCCGCCGAGACCGACCTTGCAGCCCTGGCCGATGAAGAACTCGACCGCGTCCGCGAGCATCAGGTGGTGCGGGTTGAACCCGTACCGGCTCTGGATCACCTGGTAGTACCACTTCGTCGAGAAGTCGCGTTCCGGAGGGATCATCCCGCCCTCGCCCGAGCAGGTCGCGGTGCCCGCCATGGACGCGCCCTTCGCGAGCGCCATCTTTGCCTCGAGCGAGAGCGCGCCGAAGCTCATCCCGGTGATGTAGATGGGAATGTCGAGCTCGAGCGGCTTCTTCGCGAAGCGAGCGCCGAGCACTGTCTTCGTCTCGCACTTCTCGCGGTAGCCCTCGATCACGAAGCGGGTGAGCGTGCCGGGGAGGAAAACGAGCTCGTCCCAGTGAGGCATTGGCTTGAAGACGGAGAACCCGCGCATGCGATAGCGGCCGAGCTCGGCCTTCACGTGGATGTCGTTCATGACCTCCGGCGTGAAGATGCGGCTCCGGCCGAGGACGTTCTTCTGGCTCGGTGCGCTCTCGTCGGCCATCACACCTTCTCCGTTCCGGTCGGGCGTCCCCGGTTGTCGAGGGCGAGGCATGCCTCGCCCCTACACCAGCGTCCCGCCCTGTAGGAGCCGGGCATGCCCGGCTCACGCACCCCGGCCACCATCAGAGCACCAACTTCCGCTCGGAGGGCTCGAGCTTGTCGTAGTTGTAGAGCACCTTCCCGCACACGAACTTCTGGAACTCTGGCGGCTTACCGAGGCCGTAGATGCCGAACTTGCGCTCGATGAACTCGGTGTCCGCATCCGACCACTCACCGGGCACACAGTCGATGCCGAGCGACTTCACCGTTCCTGCGACGTAGATCGTCCCGTCGTACATGGAGTCGCCGAGGCCGGGGCCGACATCGCCTCCGATGACGATCCGGCCGCGCTGCATCATGAAGCCGGTCATCGACCCTGCGGAGCCGAGCACGAGGATCGTCCCGCCCTTCTGGTCGATCCCGGAACGTGCGCCCACGCGGCCTTTGACGACGACGTCGCCGCCACGGAGCGCGGCACCTGTCAGCGAGCCGGCATTCCGCTCGACCACCACGACGCCCGACATCATGTTCTCGCAGGCGGACCAGCCCACGCGACCTGTTATGTGGATCTCTGGGCCGTCGATGAGGCCGCAGCCGAAATAGCCGAGGCTGCCGGTGAAGCGGATGCGACAGCGGGTGAGGATCCCTACTCCGAGCGAGTGCTTCGAGCCTGGGTTCGAGATCTCGACCTCTTTCACGCCCTCCTCGTAGAGGAGCCAGCGGAGCTCGAGGTTGATCTGGCGCGTCGTCAACTCCTTCGCGTCGAACCGCGCTTGCTCACCGTCGATCTCCGAGATCTTCGGGACGTCCGCGAACGGCTCCGCGAGCCCGCGCGCGTCGTACGTGATCCGTTGCTCGCCTACCGCTGCCACACGAGCACCTCCCGCTCGTACGGGTCGTACGTCTCGATCTCGTGGTCGACGATCGCGCGGATCGCGATCTCCTCGGACGCGAGGGCGACCAGATCTTCCGATTCGTAGAGCACTAGCGGTTTCGCGGCGAGCTCGTCCTTCGCCACTCCGAGCTCGTCCTTGGTGACCGCGATGTAGGTGAAGACGCCGTCGAGCTCGTCGAGCGACTTGTCCATCGCCTCCTCGAGCGTCGCTCCATTGGTCATCTCCTCGGCGAGGTACACGGCGATGATCTCCGAGTCGCACTCGGACATGAACCGCCGGCCGGCGCGCTCGAGACGGCGACGCCACATGAAGTAGTTCGTGAGCTGGCCGTTGTGCACGACCGCGACGTCCGAGTAGGGGTACGCCCAGTACGGGTGCGCGCCGGCGATGTCTACCTCGGACTCGGTCGCCATGCGCACGTGGCCGATCGCGTGCGTGCCGTTGAAGCTCGAGAGCCCGTACTGGTCGTGAACAGAAGCGGCATCCCCGAGGTCCTTGATGATCTCGAGCGAGCGCCCGAGGGAGAGCACCTCTGCTTCGGGAATGTCCTCGACGAAGTCCGCGAGCAGCTTGAGGTCGCCGTCGTAGTCGAACGAGACCCGAAACGCGTAGGGCGTCTCCTCCTCGACCTCCTGGACGTCGGCGCCGAGCGCCGCGAGCCGCGTCTCGACCTCGGTGCGATGCCGGCGAAGCCGCTCCTCGAAGTCGAAGTCGCGCGGCGTGTTCGCGTCCGCGAGCTTGTAGCGCATGACGAGGGAGTTGCCGTTGTCGCCGTTCTCCGCGCCGTAGAGCGCGTAGCCCGTCGAGTCCGGACCGCGATGCTTCATCGACTGAAGCATCCGCGTCATCTCGTCACCGATCGGGTGCTGCGAACCGTCTCGGTAGATGATCCCCGCTATTCCGCACATGGTTCGGCGCTCCGCCCTTCCGCTAGGGCAGCACGTCGAGGTACTCGGAGACGTCCCAGTCGGTGACCGTCGCGCAGTGGCGCTCCCACTCGTCGCGCTTGTAGTGCATGAAGACACGGTACATCTCGTCGGGAAGCGCCTTCTTCACGACGTCGTCCGCCTCGAGCGCGTCGAGCGCGTCGCCGAACGTCATCGGGATGCGCTTGACGTCCTTGCCCGCCTCCATCGCCTCGTAGATGTTCCGCTCCTCGGGCTCGCCGGGGTCGAGCTTCCGGTCGATGCCGTCCCGCATGGCTGCGATCAAGGCCGCCATGGAGAGGTACGGGTTCACGGCCGAGTCGACGGACCGGTACTCGAACCGGCCGGGAGCCGAGACGCGGAGCGCGGTGGTTCGGTTCTGGTAGCCCCAGTCGGCGAAAACAGGCGCCCAGAAGCCGGTGTCCCACAGCCGGCGGTACGAGTTCACGGTCGAAGCTGTGACGGCGGTGAGTGCAGCGAGGTGCTCGAGGATGCCGCCGATCGCATGGAGGCCGAGCTGGCTCGGCCTCTGCGGGTCGTCCCCGTCCGGCATGAACGCGTTCGTGTCGCCCTCCCACAGCGAGATGTTGTGGTGGCAGCCGTTCGCGGACACACCCATGAAGGGCTTCGGCATGAAGCAGGGGAACGCGCCGAGCTCGCGGCCGACCGCTTTGCAGATCTGGCGGAAGGTCGAGAGGTTGTCCGCGGTCGTCTCGGCCCGGTCGAAGCCGAAGTTCAGCTCGATCTGGCCGGGCGCGTCTTCGTGGTCGCCCTGGATCATGTCGAGCCCGAGCGCCTGCCCGTACTCGACGACCTTATGGATGATGGGCTGGAGCTCCGAGAACTGGTCGATGTGGTAGCAGTAGGGCTTCGTCATGCCCTCGACCGAGGGCGTGCC
>JACCVK010000182.1 GCA_013698195.1 Actinomycetota bacterium
CGTCTACGACGCGTACCGCTCGTGGATGGAGCGGCTCGTCTCCTTGATCGAGGAGGGTCGAAGCGACGGATCCGTCTCGAAGGATGTTTCCGCAGCGCGAGCGGGCCGGCGCCTAGCCGTGTTCGCCGACGGTCTCGACTCGATGCTCTACCTGGGTCTCACGGACGGACGCAAGGCACGCGGGCTCCTGCGCGAGAGCATCGAGCAAGAGCTCGGTGCCCGATGACTGGAGACGGAAGCGGCGTCTCCCTGGAGGACGCCAGTGGGGTCGTGCTCGACCGTGTGAGCAAGCGCTATGCGGACGTGCCAGCGGTGACGGACGTCTCGCTCACGATCCGGCAGGGCGAGTTCTTCTCCCTCCTCGGGCCGTCCGGGTGCGGAAAGACGACCACGCTGCGCATGATCGCCGGGTTTGAGAGGCCCGACACGGGCCGGATCGCGATTGGCTCCGAGGATGTCACCGAGACCCCGCCTCACAAGCGGCGGGTGAACACGGTGTTCCAGAGCTACGCTCTCTTTCCGCACCTGACAGTCGGCGAAAACGTCGGGTTCGGTCTGCGCTTCCGGTCGCTCACGACGCCGGAGAAAGAAGTTCGGGTCAGGGAGATGCTCGAGCTCGTGCGTCTCGGCGGCTTCGCGAAGCGGAAGCCGCACGAGCTCTCCGGCGGTCAGCAGCAGCGCGTTGCGCTCGCGCGCGCGCTCGTCCTCTCCCCAGACGTGCTGCTCCTCGACGAGCCGCTCTCGGCGCGCTCGACGCGAAGCTGCGCCGGGAGCTCCAGGTCGAGCTGAAGAGTATTCAGCGCGAGGTTGGGATCACGTTTCTCTCCGTGACCCACGACCAGGAGGAGGCGCTGACGATGTCAGATCGCCTGGCGGTCATGGCGAACGGCCGGGTCGAGCAGCTCGGCTCACCCAGAGAGGTGTACGAACGGCCCTCGACGACATTCGTCGCCGATTTCCTCGGCGTCTCCAATCTCATGCGCGCGCAGTCCAGCGGATCGACGAGCATCGAGGTCGGCGAGGTTCGTCTAACCGTCTCGGAGCCGCTGCAAAAGGCGGGGGTGGTGCGTGTTGCGATCCGACCCGAGCGCGTGCGGATCGAGCCTCGGGCAGCGTCGGGTGAAAATCGTGTGCCCGTTCGGATCGAGCGGTTCGTCTATCTGGGCTCAACCACGCAGGTGTTCGTCACGCTTCCGGGCGGCGACCGGCTCCAGGCACTCGTCGCGAACGACGAAGACGTCGACGAGTACGACGTCGGGCAGGAGGTCGTCGCGTATCTGCCTCCGGACGCCTTGCGCGTGCTCGCCGACGAAGAGGCGACGCCCTGACCGACGTCGTCGTGCTGGGTGCAGGCCTGGCCGGCCTTGCGGCTGCCCGGGATCTCGCAAGCGGAGGTGCGGATGTGCTCGTGCTCGAGGCGCGAGATCGGGTCGGCGGCCGCGTCGAGCAGGTTGCCGCCCTTGACGGCGGGCGCCCGATTCAGCTTGGAGGCGAGCTCGTCGGTCCGGTGCACACCGCATACCTCGGGCTCGTCGACGAGCTCGAGCTCTCGCTCGAGCCCACGTACACAGCTGTCCCCGGGGAGACGACCTACGACCTGCTCGAAGGCGTGTTCCGCGCCGACGGCTTCCCGTTCGCCGGCGAGGTCGAGCTCGCCGATTACGCGCGCGTGCAAGAGCTCTTCGTCGAGCTCGCGCAGAGCGTCGATCCCGCCGATCCGTGGAGCCATCCCGAAGCCAGGAAGCTCGATGACGCGTCAATTGGGGTCTGGGCGCGCTCGGTCGGCGCACTGCCCTCCACCGTGCGCGCGCTCGAGGTCGGCTCGCTCTCGCTGGCAGCGGGCTCGGCCGAGCGCACGTCGCTTCTGTCCGAGCTGCGCAAGGCCGCGATCGCCCCGGATCCCAGCTTTGACGCCTATTACGAGCATTGGGAGTCGCTCCAGGTCGCCGAGGGCAGCGCGGAGGTCGCGCTCCGGATGGCGGCTGAGCTCGGCGAGCGGATACGACTCGGCGAGGAGGTGCGTTCGGTCGAGGTTGGCGCAGGTGGGTGCACGATTGCGGCCGTCTCGCGCGAGCGGTTCGAGGCGGAGGTCGTCGTCTGCGCG
The DNA here is from genome assembly GCA_013698195.1 of Actinomycetota bacterium. Classification (GTDB taxonomy): domain Bacteria; phylum Actinomycetota; class Thermoleophilia; order Gaiellales; family Gaiellaceae; genus GMQP-bins7. Next base: position 2,105 of record JACCVK010000182.1, read on the forward strand.
CTGCCCGTCTCCGTGCTCGGGAACTTGCGCATCGAAGGGGCGGATCCCGCGCGCCTTGCGTCTCTACGCCGTCAACGCCACGCGCACGCGGCGAAGCTCGTCACGGTCTACGAGCGCTCCGTGTGGGCGGATCTCGGGGCGAACGGGCTTTCCGAAGGCGAGCACCTGCTCGCCTCCACGTGGCCGCAGCGCGACGGCGTGCTCTCGGGGCTCGTCCCGCCGGAGCGGGTGGCGTGGCTGCTCGCGACGGCCGAGGACGAGCGTGAGTCCGTTCTGCACGAGGAGTTGCGGCGCATGTACGGCGACGCTGCGGCAGCGCCTCTCGCTACGTACCTGCGACTGTGGGCGACCGATCCGTTCACGCGCGGCTACGTCACTCACTGGTGGCCTGGGGACGTCTTGCGCGTAGGCCCGCTTCACGGTACGCACGTGCCACCGTTTTACGTCTGCGGCTCGGATCAATGGGTGGCGGGATACATGGAAGGCGCGGTTCGCACCGGTCGTGCAGCCGCGGCTTCCGCCCTCGGTGCAAAGGACAGCGAGTGGGTGCACGCACGCTGACGACGGACGTCGTCGTGGTCGGTGCCGGGATCTCGGGCCTAACCGCCGCCACGCGGCTCGTGGAGCAGGGCCAAGACGTCCTCGTGCTCGAGGCGCGCGATCGCGTAGGCGGCCGTCTCTGGAATACGGAGCTCGGTGGCGAGGCGAATGAGCTCGGCGGCGAGTGGGTTGCGCCGTACCAGCCGCGGCTGCACGCGCTGCTCGACGACCTCGGGATCGAGCTCTTCCCCGCGTACCGGGAGGGCGACAACGTCTACGTCGACGCGGCCGGTGTCTCACACCGGTACAGGGGCCGCGAGCCGATGCCGCCGTCCTCCTTGAGCGCGTACGAAGACGCCGAGGCGAAGCTCGACGCGTTCGCGAGGGAGCTCGACCCCGAGGCGCCGTGGACGCATCCGGACGCGGCGGAGCTCGACTCCACGACGTATGAGGCCTGGCTGCGCCGGGAGGTCGCCGACGACACGGCGAGAGACCTTCTGCGCTCGTGGCTCGCGGGTGGGTTCCTGACGAAGCCGGCGCATACGTTCTCGCTTCTCCAGGGGCTCTGGGTGATTGCCGGTGCGGGAGGCGTGCACGAGCTCTTCGCCGCGGAGCAGTGTCTCGCATACAGGGTTGTTGGCGGATCGCAGCTGACAGCGCTGCGACTCGCGGAGCGGTTGGGCGAGCACGTTCTGCTCGCAGCTCCCGCGAGAGAGATCCACTGGTCGTCCGAGAGCGTCGAGGTGCGGTCCGGGGAGACCACAGTGCGTGCGCGAGCGGTCATCGTGGCGGTGGCGCCGAACCTGACCGGGCTGATCCGCTTCGACCCGCCGCTTCCGGCCTGGCGCCTCCGGCTCGAGCAGGCGATGTCTCAGGGGAGCGTCAACAAAGTCCTCGTCGCCTACGAGCAGCCCTTCTGGCGGGACGACGGGCTCTCCGGTGAAGGATTCGCTCCCTATTCGCTCGTGCGCGAGCTCTACGACAACTCACCGCCGTCGGGCGCGGTCGGAGTTCTCTGCACATTCTTGTCCGGTGAGGTGGCAGAGGAAGCCGGTCGCATGAGCGATGCCGCGCGTCGCGCGGCCGTGCTCGAAGGACTGGCCGCCTACGTCGGCCCGCGCGGTCTCGAGGCAACGGACTACATCGAGACGGACTGGTGCGCGGAGGAATGGACGCGCGGCGCTTACGCGGCGACCTTCTCGGTCGGCGGTCTGACTCGCTTCGGGCCCGACCTGCGCAGGCCGGTCGGAGCCATTCACTGGGCGTGCGCGGACATCGCGGGGGTGGGCCACATGCACATGGAAGGTGGCGTGCGTTCCGGGGAGGCCGCCGCTGCCGCCGTGCTCGAAGCCGGTTAGCGCAGCCGGGTCGCCTCGGTTTCGAGCGTTGCGAGCTCCTGGAGGGTCGACCCGCGCCGCCCGCGCTTCAGCTCGACGAGGCGCCAGAGCACGAACGCGATGGCTGCGATGACGAGGGTGATCGCGAGCGTCAGCGTGGCCAGCGCGTTCAGCGCGGGCGTCGGTGCGGTGCGGCCGGCCGAGTAGATCCGCACTGGCACGGTGTCGGTGGTCGAGCCGGACGAGAGGAATGCGCTGACGACGAAGTCGTCCATCGAGATCGCGAAGACGATGATGGCGCTGGCCACGATGGCTGGTGTGAGCATGGGCAGGAGCGCGAGCCGCAGCGCCTGCAGGGGCGGCGCACCAAGATCCTGAGCGGCTTCCTCGTACTCTGGCCCGATTGAGAGCAGGCGTGCGCGGACGATGATGAGGACGAACGAGAGTGAGAACGTCACGTGGCCGATCGCCTGCGCCGTGGTCCCGAGCGGGATGAACGTGAGGAGGTTGACGAAGACGAGGAAGAGAGCGACGCCCATGACGATCTCCGGGGTCACGAGCGGTACGACGGAGACGAATCGCGACGTGCGTGCGACTCTGCCGCGCCAGCGAGTGAGCCCGATCGCGAGTCCGACTCCGAGCGGGACGGCGATCGCGACGGCGATCGCGGACAGCCTCAGGCTCTGGAAGAGCGCTGACCGCAGATCCGGGTCGTTCCAGACCGAGAGATCCGGATCGTCGTAGTACCAGCGGAGCGACCAACCCTGTGCGGTCGAGCGGGAGCGTCCCTCGTTGAACGAGAACCGAATCGCGATGAGGATCGGTACGAGCGACCAGACGAAGTACAGGAGCGTGAACAGAGGAAGAAACCGCGGGCGTCCCCAGGGGTTGGCCAGCCAAGCGCGGAACCGCCGAGCACGGGACGGACGGCGGTCGACCCGCGTGGTGTGCGTGGCGGTGCTCACTCCCGCAGCCTTCGCCCCGCGCGCGTGGTCGCGGAGACGTAGTACGCGAGCAGTACGGAGAGCATGAGCATGAGCACGACGACGAGAGCGGCGCCCACCGGGATCTGCTGGCCGCCGAGGATGTAGAGATTGATCTGGTTGCCGATCAGCGACGTCCTCGGCGATTGAGAGAGCAGGTCAGGCGTGTAGTAGTCACCGAACATCGGGAGCGCGATGATCGCGATGCCGGTGAGGATCGCCGGCACGGAGAGCGGCACGGTCACCATCCGGAACGCCTGGAACCGGCTCGCGCCCAGATCTCGCGCAGCTTCGAGGAGGCTGCGGTCGATCCGGTCGAGGAACGCGTACAGCGGGAGGATCATGAACGGGACGTAGCCGTAGACCATCCCGAGGATCACGCTCGAGGCGCGGCCGTCGAGCCAGTTCCGGGGAGCGTCGAGGATCCCGACCCAGAGCAGAACGTCGTTCACCCAACCGTCGTCCTGAAGCAGGTTGATCCAGGCGAGCATCCGCATGAGGTAGCTGATGAAGAACGGCGCGACGAGTCCGAGCAGCAGCAGTCCCTTCCAGCGGCCACCGTGGCGCGCGACGTAGTAGGCGACCGGATACGCGATGGCAAGCGAGAGGGCAACCGAAATCGTCACGTAGACGATCGTGCGCACGAAGACCTGCCCGAACGCGCGCTCGCCGGTGAAGAGCCCCTCGAGCACGAACTGGAACGCACTCCAGTCCCAATCGAGTGGATTCCAGGCCGGCGCCGGCGTCTGCAGGATCGGGTCGACCGTGCCGAGCGCCACGGCGACGATGACGTAGAACGGCAGGAGGAAGAAGACGGCGAGCCAGGCGATTCCGGGCAGCGCGAGCCCGGCCCACAGCGCGTCGCGGCGACGCGCTAGGTCGCGACCAGGCTCAGGCACCTGTCCCGAGGCACGGCCTCACGCACCTGCTTTGAACTCAGCCCACGCGTTCTGCCACAACGTCTGACCCTCCGGGCTCAGCTCGAGCGGCTGGTTTCCGTTTACGAAGTCCTGCTCGCGGACGACGGCGGACTTCAGGTTCTCGGAGACGATGCCGTCGGCCACCAGTCGCTCGGGATCGAGCGCCACGAACGGCGGCTGATAGCCGTTGAACTCGGCGAAGTTGTCGTATCCGTGCTTCGCGTCGAGGAGGTAGTTGATGAAGTGATGCGCGAGGACAGGATTCTTCGCGGAGCGGAGTACGGCCATCATGTCGCTGCCGATGGCGCCCACGCCGTCGGGCGGGAACCAGTATCCGAGCACCTCTGGTCCGGTCCCCTCCGGGAGGTACCACTTGGCGGAAATGGCGCTGCCGGACCACATCTGGTGCACCCAGGCGCGACCTTCCGGCAGGTTCGTGTAGTCGTCCGTCGAGAGCTTGACGTTGACAGCGGGAGTCAGTGACTTGAGCTCCTGCTTTGCGAGGTCGATGTCCTCGGGCTTTTCGGTGTTCGTGTCGGTGATCCCATTCTTCAGGAGCATGTGGATCGGCGCCTCGCGTCCGTCGTCCAAGAGGTACGTCTTCCCGCGATTGCGCTCGTCCCAGTAGATCTCGTACGGATTCGAGAGCTTCCATGGCGTCGTCTGCACTTTGTCCGCGCGATATCCGATCCCGGTTGTGTAGACGGTGTAGGGAACCGTGTACTGCGACCCCTTGTCGTAGAACGGGTCGCGCAGCGCGGGCCACACGTTCTTGGCGAGGTTCGGGAGGTACTCGTGGTTCAAGGGCTGGAGGAGCTTGCCGAGCACCATGCGCCCGAGCCGCTCCTGATACGGGAAGAAGACGTCGTAGTCGACGGCTCCGGATGAGATCTTCGCCATCGACTCGTCCGTCGTCGAGAACGTTGAGAGCTCGACCTTGACGCCGTACTCCTTCGCGAAATCCTTGATGATCCGCGGCCAGAGGTAGCCGTTCCAGTTGTAGATCTTGAGCGGCCCTTGCTCCGGCTCGAGTCCTGCGGCGACCGGTGGATTGTCGTCATAGAGGAGCCATGTGACCGGATTGTCCGGTCTCGCCAGGGCGAGGTCCGCGACGCTCGAGCCACTCCCGCCACCGCATGCCGCCAAAATCGTGCTCAGGCTCGAAAGGCCGGCAATCCCTACCGCAGATCGCCCCAGGAACTCCCGCCGACCGAATCTCGCCTCACGCGGATGGAACGCCATCTACTCACCTCCGACCAGCCGTTGGTCCTCGCGGGATTCTGGGCGAGTGAAGCAGACCCTGACCGTGCGGTCAATCCGTGTCCGGGGCCACGACGATCAGCGCGTCGACTGCGAACACCGCCTCCGGCGTCACGATGAGCGGGTTGACGTCGACCGACTCGATCTCCGGATACGCGAGCGCGAGCCTGGAAAGCGCCACGACCGTACTTGCGACCGTGTCGTTTGCGTCGACGACCGCGGCGTCGCGGACGAGTTCCCGTGCGATCGAATGATCGAGGGGAGCGACCGCAAGCGTGACTCTTGCGAGGCTCTCGACGCCCGCCCCGCCGGCGCCCACCGCGAGCACCGGGCCGAAGTGAGGGTCCCTCGTCATTCCGCACAGGACCTCGTCGCCTGGTTCGACCTGCTTCGCGACGAGCACGGCCCCGCCGAGCCGTTCGGCCGCGTCGGCGACTGAGTCCGATGACTGGAGACCCAACACCACGCCGCCGAAGCGGCTCTTGTGCGCCGGGCCGTCTCGCTTGACGACGACCGGAAAGCCGAGCTCTTCGGCTGCTAGGGCCGCTTGCTTCGAGCTGGAGGCCCTCCGCCTCGGGGCGAACGGGACGCCGAACCGCTCGAGCACGAGTGCCGACCGATGCTCGGACAGGGCGCCCGGCGCGAGGAGATCGGCCACGTCCGGCGCCGGCTCCGGCGGCTCGAGCGCAGACACCGGACGCAACCGCGCCAGGCGAGCAAGCGCGAGCATCGCGTCACGCGGCCCTCGGAGGAGGGGGAGGCGAAGCTCTCGTCCGAGATCCTGAAACGCCTGCGGCGGATCGGCGCTGTGCACGGTCGTTCCGGCGACGAAGACGCTCGTTCGCTCGCGCAGCTCGACGAGCGCGCGCAGCACGAGCTCGCACCAGTCGTCGTTCGTCTCGTCCCGGAACTGCGACAGGTCGGCCTGTGCGACGAGAATGTCGAAAGCGCCTGACT
>JACCVK010000194.1 GCA_013698195.1 Actinomycetota bacterium
CGTCTACCCGGTCGCCCGCGGCTCGGCGCCGGTGCTCGTTCTGCTCGCGGGAGTCGTTCTCTTGGCGGAGGCAGCATCCGCGACCCAGGTGGGCGGTGTCCTGCTCGTGGGCACCGGGGTGTTCCTCGTGCGCGGCATCCGTGGCGGCGCGGGCGTGGGCGACCTGATGCTCGCGTTTGCGATCGGATCCTGCATCGCCGCCTACACGCTGCTCGACCAGCGTGGAATCCAGTACGCGTCGCCGCTCGTGTATCAGGAGCTGTCGATGATCCCAGCGACACTCGGCTTCCTCACGCTCGCCCTGGTCCGCCGCGGGAGGCCGGCGATCCTGGCCGCATTCGGACCCGCCACCGTCGCTGCAGGTCTGGCGACCTTCGGCGCCTACATCCTCGTCCTGGCCGCTCTCTCTCGCGCTCCCGCGGCATCGGTGGCGGCCGTTCGAGAGACGAGCGTGGTCATCGCAACGGCGCTCGCGGTGCCGCTCCTGCGCGAGCGGGTCGGCCCCACCCGGCTCGCAGGGGCCGTGCTCGTGGTCACAGGTGTGGCGCTCCTCGGGATCTAATCTAGGACTCGGCGTCCGTGGCGGTCGCGTGCAGCGCAATCGCTCGGCCGGCTCCCTCGGGAGCGGGAAGCCACGCATGCGCTGCCGCAGCGGCAGCGACCCGGGCCGCGACAGGCTCCTCCCAGTGGGTCACGCGTCCCGCCTGGGCGTCGACGTGCAGAAGCATGTGCTCGCCCGTCGCGTGCACCTCGCCGGTGCTGCCGTGTCGCAGCGTGTGGAAGAGGTGGACGCGCTTCTCGTCCGCGCCGAGCACCTGCGTCTCGACCTGGAACGCCTCGAGCCCCGAGACCTCGCGGAGATGTCGGAGGTGGGTCTCGACCGTGTACGCACTCGAACCTCGTCGGAGGTAGTCGGCGTCGAGCCCGACGTAGGCGAGGAAGGCATCCGTCGCGTCGGCGAACACCTCGAGATAGCGAGCCTCGGTCATATGGCCGTTGTAGTCGAGCCAGGAGGGATCGACGACCGCCTCGTGGAGCCGCAGAAGCTGGGACGGATCCGGTGGCTCGGCGGCCGCAGCGGTCGCACTCAAGATGCGCGATTCGTGCTGATGCAAGACCTCTCCGGCCGCATAGCGGCGGGCGCGCAGCGCGTGCAGCAGCGCGACGAGGTTGTCGTCGCGCAGCCGTTCGAGCTCCCGGATGGACAGGCCGTCCGCCTGGGCATCGGACTGCGCGGCGATCTTGTCGACCAGCTCGCTCGTCAGCTCCGGGACGTCCGTCAGCTTGCTCCACGGCCACCCGAGCGCCGGGCCGAACTGCGTGAGGAAGTGGCGCATCCCTTCGTCTCCCCCTGCGATCCGATACGTGAGAAACGTGCCCATCTGTGCCCACCGCAGCCCCGGGCCGTACCGGATCGCGTCGTCGACCTCCTCGACCGTCGCCACGTCGTCATGCACGAGCCACAGGGCCTCGCGCCACAGCGCCTCGAGCAGGCGGTCGGCGACGAAGCCGTCGATCTCCTTGCGCACCAGAAGCGGCTTCATGCCGACCGAGGCATAGAACGACAGCGCCCGAGCGACCGCCTCCTCCGAGGTGAGCTCGCCGGGAACGACCTCGACCAGCGGCAGCAGGTACACCGGGTTGAACGGATGTCCGACGACGAAGCGCTCGGGCCGTTGCATGTCCGCCTGCAGGCGCGAGGGCAGCAGACCGGACGTGGAAGAGCACACGAGCGCCGTCGGCTCGGCCAGCGCGTCGATCTCCGTGAGCAGCCGCCGCTTCAACGCTTCATCCTCCGGAGCGCTCTCCTGGACCACGTCCGCTTCGCGCACCGCTTCGTCGAGCGAGGCGGCAAAGGTGACGGTCCCCCGCGCCCGAGGGACGCGCAGCAGGCGCGTCCAGGCGAGCTCGGCGTTCTCGAGCACCTCTCGCACACGGCGCTCAGCCTCGGGATGCGGATCGTGCACGACCACGTCGATGCCGTTCTCGACGAGGCGCCCGGCCCAGCCGCCGCCGATGACGCCCCCTCCGACGAGCGCGACCCGCATCAGCTCGTAGCGAGCTGGAGCTTCTCGCGAACCTCAGCCGGCTCGAGGACGCGCACGTTCATCGCCTCGAGGATCGCGACAGCCCGCTCGACGAGCGCCCCGTTTGTCGCCTTCACCCCGCGCTCGACCCAGATGTTGTCCTCGAGGCCCACGCGGACGTTGCCGCCCGCAATCGGCGCAAGCGCAACGAACGGGAGCTGCATTCGACCGATCGCAAACGCGGAGAACACGCAAGTCGGCGGGAGCTGGTTGACCAGCGCCAGGAGCGTTCCCGGATCGGCGGGCGCACCGTAGGGGATGCCCATGCAGAGCTGCAGCATCGCCGGCTCGTCCACGAGCCCCTCGGCGATGAGCTGCTTCGCGAAGACGAGGTTGCCGGTGTCGAAGATCTCGATCTCGGGACGCACACCGAGCTCCCGGATCTGGCGCGCCATCTCCCGCAACATCGAGGGCGTGTTCGTCATTACATAGTCGCCTTCGGCGAAGTTCATCGTCCCGCAGTCGAGCGTGCAGATCTCGGGCCGGAGCTCGGCAACGTGCTCGAGTCGCTCCGTCGCGCCCGCCATGTCCGTGCCCTCGGGGTTCGGAGGGAGAGGTGACTCGACGCCACCGAGCACCAGGTCGCCCCCCATGCCCGCGGTGAGGTTCAAGACGACGTCGACGTCGGACGAGCGGATCCGCTCGACTACCTCGCGGTAGAGAGCCGGATCGCGCGCAGGGCCGCCCGTCTCCGGGTTCCGCACGTGGACGTGCACGATCGCCGCGCCCGCGCGCGCCGCCTCCAGAGCCGACTCGGCAATCTGCGCCGGCGTTACCGGCACCAGCTCCGAGCGCTCGGTCGTCGCACCCACCCCGGTTACCGCGCACGTGATGAAGACCTCGGTATTCACGCCGAGGACTCTACGACGAGATCGGGTACCGCTCAGGCCAGGAGGCGCCGAGAGATCACGAGGCGCTGGATGTCCGACGTGCCTTCCTCGATCTCCTCGAGC
>JACCVK010000195.1 GCA_013698195.1 Actinomycetota bacterium
GGGGCGACTCGGGTCGAGGTGGTGACGCTCGCGAGGGCAGTTCGTTAGATTGCGAGCGAGAGCATCGTCTCCCGTCGAGAAAGGAGAGGCAATGCGGCTCCAAGTCAAGGCACACCACGGTCACCTCCCGAGCGCCACCCGCGCATATGCGGAGAAACGGCTAGCGAAGCTCGACAAGCGCTTGCACGACCTGACGCTCGTCGAGGTGACGTTCTCCCAAGAGCACAACCCGTCCATCGCCAAGGATCACTCGGCGGAGGCCGTGCTCTACACGAAGGGGCCGAGGATCGTCGCCCGCGAGTCGGCAGAGTCGTACGAGGCGGCGATCGACCAGCTCATGAAGAAGCTCGAGCGCCAGGTGGAGCGCTATCGCGACAAGCGCACGCACGAGCCGCGACGCCAGGCCTCGCGCCGCAAGGAAGCGACGCAGGCGGGGTTGCCCGAGGAGCTCGACGCCGAGTCGCCGGCGGACGAGGGTAGAGCAGCCGACTAGTGCCGGTCGACCCGGGCCGCCACTGGCTCGAAGCCGGAATTACGGGAATCGCACGGCCGCGCGAGTGGGACGCGATCGCGACGATCGATGCTCCCGGCGTACTCGGCGAAGAGGTCGAGTTCGTTGCGCTCGCCGATGGTCGATTCGTCCGCGAGGGCGAACGATCAGCGACCGATCCTGCCCTGTTTGCCGCGGCGCTCGAGGGTGCAATCGAGCTCCCGTACCGCGCGGTGGCCGTCCGCCGAGAGGCGCTCTGGGCCGTCGGCGCGGTCTCGATCGAGGTGGCCGAGCTCCATCCGAGCCCGCGCGGCGACGAGCTCGAGCTGACCTGGAACGGCACGACCCTCTCGCTCACCGTCGACTCGCTACCTGCGGATCCGGCGCACGCCGACGCGCTCGAGCGCATCGCCCTCCACCGGAGCCGTGGCCCGTACGCGGCGAGGGCACACCGGCTCGCGGACGACCTCTGGGAGATCCTCGTACTGCCGCTGTAGGAGGCGAGGCTTGCCTCGCACCGGCCGGTACCCTTCTCGCGATGCCAGCCCAGAACATCGGTGGCCGCTTCGAGAAGGTCTTGCGCGTCGGTGAGGGGCGCCGTCTCAAGCGCCTGGCCGACAGCGCTGCCTACATCGGCGGGCTCGAATCTGACTTCGAGGCGCTCTCGGACGAGGAGCTTGCCGCGAAGACGGTCGAGTTCAAGCAACGCCTCGTGAACGGGGAGACGCTCGAAGACATCCTCTTCGATGCCTTTGCAGCGGTGCGTGAGGCATTCAAGCGCACCATCGGAGTTCGCCTCTTTGACGTCCAGCTCATGGGCGGAATCGTTCTGCACGAGGGCGACATCGCCGAGATGAAGACGGGGGAGGGCAAGACCTTCGTGGCGGTGCAGGCCCTCTATCTCAACGCGCTGACCGGGACGGGAGTCCACCTCGTCACGGTCAACGACTACCTCGCCAAGCGCGACGCCGAGTGGACGCGGCCCGTCTACGAGAAGCTCGGCATGACCGTCGGCTCCATCGAGAATCTCATGCCCTTCTCGGATCGCCGTGAGGCCTATGCCTGCGACGTGACGTACGGGACGAACTCCGAGTTCGGCTTCGACTACCTGCGCGACAACATGGCCGTGGCACTCGAAGGCACGGTCCAGCGGAGCCACTTGTACGCGATCGTGGACGAGGTCGACTCGATCCTCGTCGACGAGGCGCGCACGCCGCTCATCATCTCGGGCGAGCCGGAGACGGCGGCCTCGACATATCACCAATTCGCCAAGGTCGCGCGGACGCTCGAGGGGAGAGCGGCGACCCGCAAGTCGGCGAAAGGCGAGGACGAGACCGAGCTCTCCGGTGCCGACTACCTCTACGACGAGAAGTTCAAGACCGTGTCGCCCGCGCAAACTGCGATCGAGGCATTCGAGCGCGTACTCGGGATCGACAATCTCTACGACCCGCGCCACGTCCTCCTCGTCAACCACCTGACGCAGGCGCTCAAGGCAGAGTCGCTCTACAAGCGAGACGTCGACTACGTCATCCAGGAGGGCGAGGTCAAGATCGTCGACGAGTTCACGGGCCGGATCATGGAAGGCCGCCGTTGGAGCGAGGGGCTCCACCAGGCGATCGAGGCGAAGGAGGGCGTGCGGATTCGCGAGGAGAACGTCACGCTCGCGACGATCACGCTCCAGAACTACTTCCGGCTGTACGAGAAGCTCGCCGGCATGACCGGGACCGCGAAGACGGAGGAGAAGGAGTTCGTCGAGATCTACGACCTGCACGTGGTGGAGATCCCTACGAACGAGCCGATCGCGCGCCTCGACCAGAACGACCTCATCTTCAAGACGCCGGACGCGAAGTTCGCAGCCGTCCTCGACGACATCGTCGCGCGCCACGAGTCCGAGCAGCCGGTGCTCGTCGGCACGATCGCGGTCGAGACCTCGGAGTTCCTCGCCGAGCTCTTGAAGCGCAAGGGAATCCCGCACAACGTCCTGAACGCGAAGGAACACGAGCGCGAGGGCGAGATCATCAAGGACGCGGGCCAGCCCGGTGCGGTGACGATCGCGACGAACATGGCCGGCCGCGGGGTCGACATCAAGCTCGGCGAGGGCGTCGTCGAGAACGGCGGTCTCTACGTGCTCGGTACCGAGCGCCACGAGGCTCGCCGCATCGACAACCAGCTTCGCGGCCGCTCGGGACGTCAGGGCGATCCCGGCGAGACCCGCTTCTATCTCTCCGGTCAGGACGACCTCGTGCGCCTCTTCGCCGGCGACCGGATTCAC
>JACCVK010000196.1 GCA_013698195.1 Actinomycetota bacterium
CGGGACACAGCTCGCCTGTAAACGCTCCTGCGTCCGGCCCCGCGAACCCGCGCATATCCTCACGCGCGATGACGGTCTTGCTGGTGAAGGTCCTGCTGTGAAAGTGGTGCTGCCCGACTCGTCGGAGCTCGAGCTGCCCGACGGCGCGTCCGGCTTGGATGCCGCGCGAGCGATCGGACCGAAGCTGGCCCGCGACGCCGTCCTCGTACGCGCCAACGGACATGTCCAGGACCTGCGGATTCCGCTCGAGGACGGGCAGAAGATCGAGCTTGTAACGATCAGTCACAAGGATGATCCGGACGCCCTGTACGTGCTCCGGCACTCGGCGGCGCACCTTCTCGCCGAGGCGGCTATGCGACTCTATCCAGGCGTGAAGATCGCAATCGGCCCGCCGATCGCCGACGGCTTCTACTACGACTTCGAGTTCCCGGAGCCGATCGCCGAGGACGAACTTGCCGCGATCGAGGAGGAGATGCGTCGTGAGATCGCCGAGGGACGTGAGTGGGTTCGCGACGTGGTCCCTCGTGAAGCCGCGATCGAGCGCTTTCGCGCCGAGGAACAGCCGTACAAGATCGAGCTCGCGCAGGAAGCCGACGAGCCGATCTCGCTCTATACGCAAGGCGACTTCACCGATCTCTGCCGCGGGCCGCATCTCCCCAACGCGTCCCCGATCAAGGCGCTGAAGCTGATGTCGCTGGCCGGAGCGTACTGGCGTGGCGACGAGCACAACAAGCAGCTCACCCGGATATACGGCACGGCCTTCTACTCCCAAGCGGATCTCGACGCGCATCTCGAGCGGCTCGAGCAGGCGCGGGCGCGGGATCACCGGCGCATCGGCACGCAGCTCGACCTCTTCCACCTCTCCGACCGCTCGCCCGGTTCCCCGTTCTGGCACCCGAAGGGCATGGTCATCTGGAACGCGCTCGAGGACCTGCGGCGGCGCGAGAACCGCCGCCGCGGGTACTCGGAGGTGAAGACCCCGCTTCTCTACGACCTCGACACGTACAAGACCTCGGGGCATTACGAGAACTACGAGGAGAACATGTTCTTCGTCCACTCGCACGAGGGCGAAGAGCCGATGGCGCTCAAACCGATGAACTGCCCCGGTCACATGCTCCTCTTTGGATCCGAGCTCCGCTCCTATCGTGATCTGCCCATCCGCTACGCGGAGTCGTCGACGCTCCATCGCGACGAGCGCGGTGGAACGCTTCACGGGCTACTCCGCGTCAAGCACATAACCCAGGACGACGCCCACGTCTTCGTCACGGAGGAGCAGATCCAGGAGGAGATCGACGGGATGATCGATTTCGTCCGCTATCTCTACGACCGCTTCGGGGTGACGCCGCGGGCGGAGCTCTCAACGCGTCCGGAGAAGCGCCTGGGCACTGATGAGCAGTGGGATCGCGCGGAAGCCGCCCTGGAGTCGGCACTCCAGCGCCACGGGATGGAGTACGTCACGTCACCGGGGGAGGGAACCTTCTACGGGCCGAAGATCGACTTGCATATGACGGACGTCCTCGGACGGAGCTGGCAGATGGGAACGATTCAACTGGACTACCAGATGCCGATGCAGTTCGGCCTCACGTACATGGGGCCCGACAACCGCGAGCACAGCCCCGTCGTCATCCACCGCGCGCTCCTCGGCTCCCTCGAGCGTTTCATCGGGATCCTCATCGAGCACTACGCGGGCGCCTTCCCGTTCTGGCTCTCGCCGGTCCAGGCGCGCGTGATCCCCGTGGGCGAAGGTCATCGCGAGGCGGCCTCAGCGCTCCGCGACCGGCTCGCGGGCGATGGCTTCCGGATCGAGGTGGACGAGCGCGACGAGACGCTCGGCAAGCGAATCCGCGACGCGGAGATCGAGAAGGTTCCGTTCGTCGTCGTGTACGGCGACCGCGAGTCGGATGATGTGCTCGCGGTGCGCGAGCGCGGCGGCGGTCAGTCCACGCACTCGCTCGACGAGCTCGTCTCGACCCTCCGCGAGCTGGCTGCAGAGGCGGACCCTCCCTAGGTGCTACGATCGGCGCCTGCAAGCAGGAGCGAACAGCTTCCTCACCTCCGGGATTTGATCTGCGGGGGTTCAACCGAGCGAATGGTTGGAGGAGAGTGGCCGCTGCTTGCAGCGGTTTTTTGTCGTTTCGAAGGAGGAACTGAGAGCTAGGTGAAGAGCACTTGAGACCACGGCGCCGCCGGCCGTCCCCGAACGACAGAGTCGTTCCACGAACCCGCCCGGAACGCATCAATGAGGAGATCCGCGCGCAGCGAGTACGCCTCGTGGACGAGGAAGGTGGGCAGGTCGGGATCCTGACCACGCGCGAGGCGCTCGAATTCGCGAACACGAAGGGGCTCGATCTCGTCGAGGTCGCTGCCGGCGCGGATCCGCCCGTCGCGCGGGTCATGGACTACTCCAAGTACCGCTA
>JACCVK010000201.1 GCA_013698195.1 Actinomycetota bacterium
TCGTACGGCCGCTCGATTCCTTGCCAGCGCTCTGCCAAACAGTCGCCGCTCGCCTGGCCGTTGGCGCTGCCGTTCACTACGACGTCTCCCCGCTCCCCCATCCGGTCCATTATCCCCTCCACTCGCCCGATTGTGTCCGAAATCGTCTGAAGCCGGATCCTAGACGACGGTTCGGACGCTGTAAACGGCCTCTTTACCTCAAATCGTCTGTTGCGTCGGAATGAGATTGGATCCGAGATCCCGCGATAAGGCGCTGCTACGATCGCCTTCCGATGGTGCTTCTCGTCTTCCTTTTCGCCCTCGGCATCTCGCTCGCGGCGCTTCTCTACGCAACGCTCCGTGGGATCGGCGTCTATCGCCAAGCGAAGCGCACGGGTCGCGCGGTCGGCGTCCCCCTCCAGGCGCTCGAGACGAAGACCGCCGAGATCGACCGCCACTTGGACTCGTTCGATCGCTCGAGCAAGGAGCTCGAGATCGCACTCGCGCAGTTCCGCCGTTCGCAGGCGCAGCTCCAGGTTCTGCGCGATTCGGTTGACCGCGCCAAGGCGCGCCTGCACTGGCTCCGCGTCTTCCTGCCCGTCCGGTGACGCGCGTCGCCGCGGTCGATCTCGGGACGAACTCGACCCGGCTCCTCGTCGCGGACGTCGAGGGCGACCGGCTCGAAGAGGTCGTTCGCAAGCTGACGATCACGCGCCTCGGCGAAGGCGTGGACGAGCGGCGTCGCCTCCTCCCCGTCCCGATCGCGCGAGTCCGGAACTGCCTCGCGGGGTTCAGGCACGAGCTCGAGCAGCACGGCGCGACGAGAACGCTCGCGATCGCCACGAGCGCCGTGCGCGACGCAGAGAACGGCGAGGCGTTTCTCGGAGAGATCGAATGGAGCTATGGATTCACGACGCGCCTGCTCGACGGAGACGACGAGGCCGCGCTCATGTATCGCGGCGTTGCGGCCGGGGGGTCTCCGCTCGAGGACACGCTCATCGTCGACATCGGCGGCGGCTCGACGGAACTCGTGCTCGGCTCGAACGGCGCCCCGCACGCTTCGACGAGTCTCGACGTGGGGTGCGTGCGATTGACCGAGGGTTTCCTTCGCTCCGATCCTCCGACCGCGGGAGAGCTGGAAGCGGCCGCCGCACACGTTCGCTCGCTCCTACCCGAGTACGAGGCACGCAACGCAATCGGTGTCGCCGGGACGGTAACGACTCTCGCAACGCTCGACCTCGGGCTTGTCGAGCACGACCCCGAGCGGACTCACGGCCACCGGATCTCACGCGAGACGGTCGAGCGCGAGCTCGGTCGGCTTGCAGCACTGAGGTTGCCAGACCGGCTCCAGGTGCCGGGCCTCGAGCCGGGCCGAGCGCCTGTGATCGTCGCGGGGCTCCTCGTCCTGCGTGAAGTAATGGACGCATACGGGCTCGAGGCGATCGAGACATCGGAGCACGACATCCTCGACGGTGCCGCCTTCGCGGCCGCCGAGCTGCCTGAGCGGGAAGAGGGCGCAGCGCCTCCGGGCGCGTATACCTGCTGCTGACCTTATGCCGCCGGTCCTTATGCCGCGAGCGCGGTGAAGGGAACGGCGCCCAAGCCTCGCCCTCGCGCCGCGCGTCCTCGTCACAGGCGGCTATCCCGGCGGCTCGGCACCCTCCTCGTGATCGGCGAGAACTTCTTCGATCGCGCGTCGCGCGACTGCGGCAAGCACAGGGTTCGTGTCTCTGTAGTAGGGAAAGGCGATCAGCCCGACCGACAGTGCCCAGCCACGACCTCGCGCCCAGGATGCGTCATCGACGGTTAGCGCCGCGCGGAAGACGCTGCGAGTTACGGAGGACAGGAGATTCCACGCCACTTGGAGATCACACGCGGGATCTCCGACACCGAGGCACCCGAAGTCGATGACCGCGCTGAGGCGGCCGTCGAGGGCGAGGAGATTCCCGGATTGCAGGTCGCCGTGAATCCACACGGGTGAGCCTTGCCACGACGGAGCCCCAAGCGCTGCTTCCCACGCCTCCGTCAGAGCGACGGCAGCAAAGGTGCCGCTCAGGGTGGCGATCGCGGCGCGGGTGTCGACATCCCGAGTTTCGAGCGGATCACCCCGAAACGAGTTGTATTGCTGAGGAGGTGGTCCGCCCGTGGGATCGACCCGCTGCAAGGCGGCTACGAACCGCGCCAGGTCCCGAGCGGCTTGGCTTGGATCGGTGATGCGCTCGACCGTCGCGTTCTCGCCTTCGAGCCATGAGTAGACCGACCACGCCCAGGGGTAGTTCTCGGCGGGCGTCCCCCTCGCAATCGGCCGAGGAATCTCGAGCGGAAGCAGCGGAGCAAGACGCGGTAGCCACTCATGTTCCTTCTCCACCTGCCCGACCGCCCAGTGGATGCGAGGTAGCCGCACGACCAACTCGTCGCCGAGCCGATAGAGCGCGTTGTCCGTCCCTGAGGAGGTGACCGACTCGATCGGAAGGTCTGCCCAGTACGGAAACTGTGCCTCCAGCAGCCGGCGCACGAGACGCTCGTCGGTGTCGACCTCGTCGGCGTGCATCCTTCCGTCCGGCATCGAGCAGTTCGCTACGCGGCAGGTGGCAGAACCGGTGGCTCGTCCTCTTCCGGCGGCTCCTCGTCCTCGGCCAAGCGCCGCTGGAGAACGCTGCGCGAGAGGACACCGATGAGGCGCCCCTCCTCGTCTACGACCGGCACACGTTCGGCGTCCTTCGCCTCGAGGAAGCGGAATGCATCTTCGAGCGGGACGTCGGGCCCGATCGTGTGGTCTGGCGGCTCCGCGATCTCGCCGAGCGGCGTCGAGGCTGGATCGCGACCGGCAGCGACGACCTCGCGAACCAGCGTCTTGCGCGTGACGACGCCGACGAGCCGCTCCCCGCTCGTCACGTAGACCGCACGCACCTCGGGCCGGTCGAGAAGCTCAGCCGCCGCCTGCGCAGAATCGGCCGCGGAGAGGTGGCCGGGTGCGGGGACCATCCCCTCGCGCACGACGTTCACGGAAACAGCCCTCGCACCTCGAGGGCGGCGGCGACGTCGCGAATCCCGGATACGAGCGCGGCCGTACGGAGCGACAGCTCCCTGTCTTCCGAGAGATCCCACACGCGATCGAAGGCGTCCGACAGCTTCTCCGAGAGCTTCGCGCGGATCTCATCTCGCGTCCAGAAGAGCCGCCCGAGATCCTGGACCCACTCGAAGTACGAGACCGTGACCCCACCCGCGTTCGTGAGGATGTCCGGCAGCACGGGGATTCCGCGCAGCGCGAGGATCGCGTCTGCCTCGAGGGAAGTCGGCCCGTTCGCGCCCTCGGCGATCATGCGTGCGCGGACGTTCGGCGCGTTCTCGGCGGTGATCTGATCCTCGCGCGCGGCGAGGACGAGGATGTCGCACTCGAGCTCCAGCAACTCCTCGTTCGTGATCCTGCGGCCCGCCTCGCACCCCGCCAGAGAGCCGTGGTCGCGCATGTACGTGTGCAGGGAAGCGATGTCGAGCCCGTACTCCGTGTGGATCCCGCCGGAGACGTCCGACACGGCGGTCACGGTGGCGCCGCGGTTGGCGAGCTCGAGCGCGGCGATCCCGCCGACGTTGCCGAAGCCCTGAACGACGCAACGCTGCTCCGCAAGCTCCCAGTCGAGGCGGTGGCAGGCGCGCGCGATGACCATCACGACGCCAGCTCCGGTCGCCTCGTGACGGAACACCGAGCCCCCGATCGAGATCGGCTTCCCGGTCACGATCTCCGGGACCGCGTACCCGCGCTGCATCGAGTATGTGTCCATCATCCACGCC
>JACCVK010000218.1 GCA_013698195.1 Actinomycetota bacterium
GCTGCTCGGCTTCGGGATCGGCTCGACGCTCGACTCGGGGACGAACAACTTCGGGCAGTCCACGCTCCTGAACCCGGATCTCCAGTTCTCGGGGAACAACGAGGCGGCCTCGGTGAAGCTCGATATCTTCGGCGAGGTCGTGGTCACGCTCGGCACGGTGCCACAGGGCCAGGGCCACGAGACGACGGCGGCGCAGGTCGTGGCCGACATTCTCGGCTGCCCGCCTGAGCAAGTGAACGTGCGCCGTGGGCACGACTCCTGGTTCAACTCGCACGCGGGTTTCTCGGGCACGTACGCGAGCCAGTTCGCATTCACCGGCCTCGGGGCGGTGAAAGGCGCCACCGAGCTTCTGCGCGACGAGATGGTGCAGCTCGCAGCCGCGGTGCTGCAGGCTCCGGAGGAGGCGATCGAGCTCGCGGACGGGCTCGCGCGGATCAAGGACGGACCTAAGGAAGCCGCGTTGCCGTTCATGGCGCTCGGCGCGATCGTGAACGCGAACAACGCCTTCCTCCCGCCGGACTTCAACCCGACGCTCAACCACCGCTACGTGTGCCGGCCGTACTTTGGAGTGGTCGACACGGAAAAGAAGACGGGACAGCTCACCTTGACGTACGCGACGCAGATCCACGCGGCGGTCGTCGAGGTCGATCCCGAGACCGGCGAGGTGGACATCGTCGATTACGCAGCCGTGGACGACTGCGGCGTCCGGATCAACCCCCAGATCGTCGAGGGCCAAGTGCACGGGGCGACAGCACACGCGATCGGCGCTGCTCTATCGGAGGAGTTCGTCTACGACGAGGAGGGCACGCTCCTCACATCAAACTTCTACGACTACCACGTGCCGCATGCGATGGACATGCCGCCGCTGAAGACGGGAGCGATGGAGTCGCCGTCGCCGGTCGCGCCCCTCGGGGCCAAGGGCATGGGGGAGGGCGGCGGCGGCGGCATCCACTGCATCTGCTCCGCGATCCAGGACGCGCTCGCGTCCGCGGGCAAGCCGATCGTCTACACGAGCTGCAACCCGCCGCATAGGGTGTGGGCCATGCTCGAAGACCCCGAAGCGACGCGGAAGAACGTCTCGGTGACGACCCGATGAAGAAGCAGTGATCGTCTCCGGGACGAAAGAGCTCGCCGCGCCCCGCGAGACTGTCTGGGGCGTCATCTCCGAGCCGTCTGAGATGGCCAAGCTCATGCCGGGTGTCGAGAGCTTCGAAGTCACCGACGACACGCACTGGACGGCGAAGGTGAAGGTGCCGCTCGGCCTCGGCGGGCTGAAGATGACGATGAACTTCGAGCAACTCGAGGAGCGGCCGCCCGAGTTCGCTTCCATGCGCGCGAAAGGTCAGGGCGTGGGGGCGCTCATGGACATGACGACGTCGTTCACGCTCTCCGAGACCGAGGGCGGGACGTCGATGGCCTGGGAGGCGGACGTCAAGATCGCTGGGCCCGTGGGCGCGATGGGGCAGCGCGTCCTTCAGCCGATCGTGAACCAGCAGGTCTCCGAAGTGCTGGCTGCGCTCGAAAAGCGGGTCGAGTCCGCTGGCGGCGGGGAAACTGGCGCCGAGCAGGGAATTCACCCTGCCTCGCCCGAGGCGTACGAACCCGACGCCCAGGGCCCGACGCACTCCACCACCGACCAGTCCTGACGTCTCTTTAGCCGGGCTTTACCGCGGCCTTGCCGTTTCGTAAGCGCGCTGCGGTCAAGTGTGGCAAGCGACCGCACAGAGGACGGTCGAGACCGAAGGAGGAGTGAGATGAAGGTTTCCACCACCAGCAAGCGGCGTCTTGCAGCGACCGCGCTTGCCGCCGGCGCGCTGGCCGTCGTCGCACCGGTCGCCCAGGCGAGCTCGGGCTTCCAGGGCAGCCCGGACGCATTCGAACGCGCCGCAGCCGCCGGGGCGCAGCTCGAGCAGTCGTTCCAGGGCAGCCCGGACGCGTTCGAACGTGCCGCCGCCGCACAGCCCGCGCAGTCCTCGTTCCAGGGCAGCCCGGACGGGATCGATCGCGCACGGGACGCAGGG
>JACCVK010000221.1 GCA_013698195.1 Actinomycetota bacterium
TTCGTACGCAAGCCGGAGGAGCTGCTCGGTGTCCTCTAGGACGAGCTCGCCGGCGACTCGAGTCGACGAGCTGCGTGCGAGCCTGAATGCGGCCCTCATCGCGTATCACGCTGAGGACGACCCGATCATGTCCGACGAGGACTACGACCGCCTGTACGACGAGCTGGTCGCGATCGAGGAGGAGCATCCCGAGCTCGTCATCGGAGACTCGCCGACCCAGCGCGTGGGCTCGGCTCCCTCGGAGCGCTTCCGCAAGGTCGAGCACCTGGTCGCGATGGGTTCGCTCGACAAGGTGACGAGCGAGGAGACGCTCGTGAAGTTCGCCGAGGACGTCCGCAAGCGGCTCGGCACGGACGAGCCGATCGCGTATCTCGCGGAGCCGAAGATCGACGGTCTTGCGGTGTCTCTTCTCTACGAGCAGGGCCGCTACGTGCGCGGCGCAACCCGTGGCGACGGACAGCGCGGGGAAGACGTCACGCCGAACCTGCGGACGATCAAGGCGATCCCGCTCGCGATGAAGTCGGGAGACGGAACGTCACAGCCTGCGCTCGTCGAGATCCGCGGTGAAGTGTTCATGCCGCTCTCCGGTTTTGTCGCCTTCACCGAGAGACAGGCGGCTGAGGGGAAGCGAGCGGCTCCGAATCCACGGAACGCCGCGGCAGGCTCGGTTCGCCAGCTCGATCCTGCGATCACCGCCGGCCGTCCGCTTTCCATCTGGACGTACGGCGTGGGCCAGGCCAAGGGAGTCGAGTTCGAGAGCCAGTGGGAGATCCTGCAGTGGCTCCGGGCCCACGGCTTCCGCACGAACCCCTTCGCGGAGCGGCTCGAGTCGATCGAAGAGGTCGCGCGTGCGGCCGTGGAGTGGGAGACGCGGCGAGCGGAGCTCGATTACGAGATCGACGGCATCGTCATCAAGGTGGACTCGCTCGACCAGCAGCGCCGGCTCGGCGCGCTCCACGGGCGGCCTCGCTGGGCGCGTGCCTACAAGTGGGCGCCGATTACCGCGCAGACGAAGCTCCGGAAGATTCACATCCGCGTGGGGAGGACAGGCGCGCTCAATCCCTGGGCCGAGCTCGAGCCCGTGCAGGTCGGCGGAGTCACGGTCTCGAACGCAACGCTCCACAACGAGGCCGACATCAACCGCAAGGACCTCCGCGCAGGCGACACGGTGATCGTGCAGCGCGCCGGCGATGTGATCCCGCAGGTCGTCGGGCCTGTGCTCCCGCATGCGCGAGGCTCGAGACGCTTCCGCATGCCCGCTTGCTGCCCGCTCTGCGGTACCGAGATCGTCAAGCCGGAGGGCGAGGTCATGCATCGGTGCCCGAACCGTGCGTGCCCCTCGCGCGGGCTGGAGACGCTGATCCACTGGGTGCAGGCCGCGATGGACATCGAAGGCGTCGGCGAACAGTTCGTGCGCCGGCTCTGGGATCACGGGCTGCTCAGGTCGATGCCCGACCTGTATCGGTTGACGCCCGAGCAACTCTCCGAGCTCGAGGGGTATGGGGAGATCTCGTCGCGGAAGGCGATCGAGTCGATCGCGGAGTCGAAGGCGCAGCCGTTCTCCCGCGTGCTCTTCGGGCTCAACATTCCCAAGACCGGCTGGGTGCTCGCGCGCAACCTCGCCCGCCGTTTCGGATCGGTGGACGCGCTGCTCGAGGCGTCACAGGAAGACTTGGAGGCGGTCGAGGGAATCGGGCCGGACCGGGCCGAGCTGATCGCCGAGTGGTTCGCCGACGACGAGAACCGCAAGCTCGTCGAGGAGTTGCGTTCGCTCGGTCTCCAGATGGCCGCGGGGGAGGCGGAACGCCCGGTCGACGGACCGCTGACCGGGAACCAGTACGTCATCACCGGCACACTCGAGGCATGGTCGCGTGACGAGGCGAAGGCGTCTCTGGAGGCGCTCGGGGCGAAGATCTCGGAGTCGGTGTCGAAGAAGACGACCGGAGTCGTGGTCGGCGAAAGCCCCGGCTCGAAGCTCGCGAAAGCGCAGAAGCTCGGTGTGCCCGTCCTCTCGGAGGACGACCTGCGTGCGCTGATCGGCTAAGTGTCTCCGCTCAGGAGCGCGCGAGCACCGTCACGAAGCGATCCTGTGCCAGGCGGGCCGACCAGTACGACACGGGCGAGCCGTTTTGGAGGATCGCGAACGCGTAGCGATCCTTGACGAAGCCGGCGAGCGCGGATGCACCCGACGTGGTGCCCGTCTTTGCACGCACTCGTCCGCGGGTGACGCGCTTCTGGAGGCGGTTCCGGAGCGTCCCGGACACGCCGGCCACGGGTAGCGAGGCCATGAACGCGTCGCGGATCTTCGGATCGAGCTCGGCGGCGCGCAAGAGCTCGACGAGCGCTCGCGCGGTCAGGCGGTCGAGTAGCGAGAGGCCCGAGCCGTCGACGATGCGCACCCCCGCGACAGGAACATCCGCGTCGAGGAGAGCGCCACGCACGACCGCCGCACCTGCCGCACTCGTTCCCGAGCCGGCGAGCGCGGCGCCCAGCTCCTTCAACAGCATCTCGGCGAGGAAGTTGTCGCTCTCGCGGTTCATTTCGAGCACGATTCTGGACAGGGCCCGGGAGAAGTCGACCGCGAGCGGGAGAATGTCAGCGGGTGCACGCCCCGTCCTCGGCCGGCCGACGATCGCCACCCCGCGTCGCTCGAGCGCGGCGGTGAACGACGACGCCGCTGACGCCGTCGATCCGTTTGCGCTTGCCGCGGGAACGCCGGCGAGCGCCAGCGCTGACAACGGATGCGACTCGTTGCCGAGAAACGACGGCTTCCAGCCGCGGACGGCGCGCAGATTGTCGAAATGTCGTTCGTCACCGACGACCGCGCCGGTCACCCGCCGGATCCCGAAACTCCGCACCTGGGCGGCGAGGGCGTCGAGATCGGCGCGGCCGAGCGTTGGGTCGCCGTGGCCGACGAGGAAGAGATCGCCGCGCCAGACCTTTCCCGAAAGCGCACCGAATCCGCTGACCTCCGTTCGGAAGCGATAGCTCGGCCCGAGCAGTCGAAGCGCGGCGAACGCAATTGCGAGCTTCTCCGCCGAGGCGGGCGCAAGCGCGAGTGACGCGTTCCGCTCGTAGACGACGCGCCCGGTCTCGAGGTCGACCGCGAGGGCGCCCGTTCGCCGTGGATCGACGGCCGGCGAGGCAAGTGCCTGCGCGAGCTTCTCTGCGGAAACGGGCTGTGCCTCGCTGCCGCCGGCGGCAGCACCTGATGTGCCCACCGCACCGAGTGCGCCGACGACGAAGACGAGGGCGACGCTCCTCCGATACATCGAGACGCAGATCCTAGGGATTGGCGCGGTGAAGGCTGTCTAGCGGTACACCGTGATGACGACGGTCTTTCGGCCCCATTTGCGCGCCGCGGCGTTGTTAGGCATCCAGAGGTCGATGATCCGCCCCTTGATCGCGACGCCGACGTCCGCGGCGATCCCGCGCCCGTAGCCAGGCACGAAGAGCCGCGTGCCGAGGGGGATAAACTTCGGGTCTACGGCGACGACGCCCTTTCCGACGGGCAACCCGCTCGCCGTGTTGCCGGGCAGGTGGTACGCGACGGCGTCCACCTTGATCCGATAGGCGCCGGACGCCGGCTTGGCGCCTTCGTCCACGAGTGGCGTAGCGTCGGCGGGCAGCGCGGCGACGGCGGGGGCACCCGCTGAAACGACGGCGGCTGCTCCGACTCCGGCGAGGACCACGACGAAGGTCGGTCCCCACCTTCTTGCTCCCCTACGCACGAGGGGCGACCCTAACACACCCTGCGCTTTGTGACTCGAGTGAATATGCTGCTTTGCAGAGATTTTGGCTCAGGTTGCGGGTTGCAGGCATCCGAAAGGGGTGGTAGGGTCCGCCACTTGTGAGGGGCAGCGCCGCCAACGGCGGCCCTGGTCGGGGTAGAGGCCGTGGGAGCTCGACCACCGGATGGGCGCCGATTCTGTTCGTGCTCGTAGCCACCGCCGCGATGCTCCTGCTTGCGGTCGGAGCGGCTTCGGCGCAGACGATCAGCTCCAAGCGCGAGCAGGCCCAGGCCATCGTGGCCGAGGTCGAGCAGCTGGACATGGATCTCGCCAGCACGATCGAGGAGTGGAACTACGCCAACATCGAGCTCGACTCGATCGACGTCGACCTCGAGAAGAACGGGCGCCACCTCGTCGCTGCGAAGAAGAGCCTGGGCGTCGCCC
>JACCVK010000232.1 GCA_013698195.1 Actinomycetota bacterium
GGTCGTTGACGACGAGCGGGCCACCGCGGCGCGCTGACGCGCGCCAGTTGATCGAACGGAGCCGGTCGCCGGGGGAGAAGTCCCGGATGTCCGCGTACTCGATCCCGTCGCCTTTCGTGCGCGCGACCTCGCTCCCGGTGAACGCCTGCGTCTCCCACGGTGGGACGATCTGGTTCAGCCGCTCTGTGCGCGGATATGCCTTGAGCCGGTGCGTCTCGGAGATCGTCTGCTCCCAGACCACGAGGCGAAGGAAGCCGCGGCAGCGCACCTCGAGCGCGCCCACGTCGTAGAGCCCCCACCGCGAGCACCGCAATGGAAGATCGAGCTCTCGCTCTTCACCGGCCGCGAGCCTGAAGGCGACGGCATCGGCTCCCTCCGCGACCTCCACTCCCCGTGGAAGGGCGAGGAAGAGCTCGAGCCGGTCGATCGGCGTCTCCGACACGACGACGATCGACGCTTCGACCTCCTCGCCTTCGATGACGCGCTCCTCGCCGAGCGAGAACGAGATCTGGAGTGACGGGGCGGCGCGGGCCCGCAGGCCGGCAGCGAGCACGAGCGCGAGCGGTGCGACGGCGACCGCCAGCTCGGGACGGCGCAGCGCGAGTGCGCTCACGAGACCGGCTCCGACGAGGATCGCGTAGCCCTCGAGCCGCGGGCTCGCCGCGCGGGTCACTGCGGACGGAGCGCGACGGCGTCTTCTGCCTTCGGCGTCGGCACGGTGTCGAGCACCTCTCTCACGACGTCCTCGCCGGAGACCTTCTGCACCCAGAGCTCGGGACGCAGGACCAGGCGGTGCGCGAGCGCAACGACGGCAACGGCCTTCACGTCGTCCGGAACGACGTAGTCCCGGCCGGCAAGCGCGGCTTTCGCGCGCCCGAGCTTCAGGAGGGCGAGGCTACCGCGTGGGCTGGAGCCGACCGCGACATTCGCCGAGATACGCGTCGCGGCGACGATGTCGACGCAGTACGCGCGAACGCTCTCCGCGACGTGCACCTGCTCGATCGCCCGCTGGAGCCCGAGGAAAGCCTCCCGGTCGACGACGGGCTCGAGGACGACCTCGTCCTCCTGGCGCTCGATCCTCCGGCCGAGCACCTCGATCTCGTCGTCGCGCGCGGGATAGCCCACGGTCGTGCGCAGGAGAAAACGATCGAGCTGCGCCTCCGGAAGCGGATACGTGCCTTCGTACTCGATCGGGTTCTGCGTGGCGATGACGAGAAACGGTGGCTCGAGCACGTGGGTCACACCCTCGATCGTCACCTGTCGCTCCTGCATCGCCTCGAGGAGCGCCGCTTGTGTCTTCGGGGGTGCGCGGTTGATCTCGTCTCCGAGGAGAAGGTTCGTGAAGATCGGGCCGGGGCGGAACTCGAAGTCGCCGTCCCGTTGGTTCCAGATCGAGGAGCCGGTGACGTCGGACGGCATGAGGTCGGGCGTGAACTGGACGCGTGTGAACCGCATGCTGAGCACCTGGGCGAACGACCGCGCGGCGAGGGTCTTCGCGAGACCGGGAAAGTCCTCGAGCAGGACATGTCCGTCCGCGAGGAAGCCCGTCAAGACGAGCTCGAGCGCGTCGCGCTTGCCGACGATCGCGCGCTCGACCTCGTCGAGGACGCGGTTCGAGAGCTCCTGGACTCCTGCGATGTCCGTCGTCATACGTTCTCGAGTGATTCGACGACGCCGGCGAGGTCGCGGATAGCGATGCCGCGCGCCAGTCGATCCTCGGGTGGCGGCCGGTCTTCCCGCACGAGCCCCCACGTCACCTCGCCGAGCAGGCGCCGGGCGGGTTCGGGCTCGCTGTCGAGCGCAATGCCGCGACGCGACGCGAGGAGCTCAACAGCGAGGCCCCGCAGGCGAGGCCGGAGGCGGTAGTGGAGATCGAATGCGCCGGCGGCGGCGAGCGCAGTCCGACTCTCGAGCTGCGCGAGCGTGTCTGGCGTGTCGCGGACGACGCGCGCGCGCCGCGACATGCTCCTGAGTGGCGTCGCCCGCGGGAACTAGCGACGCAGCGCCGCCACCATGAGGA
>JACCVK010000236.1 GCA_013698195.1 Actinomycetota bacterium
CATCGACGGAACGAGCGCCTCGCCGCGAGAGAGCGCGTCGGTAATCGTCGAGGACGGCGAGATCGTCCGCATCGGATCGAGTAGCGACGCCGCGCCGGAGGCCGCGACAGTCGCCGACCTCGCCGGACGGACGCTGCTTCCCGGTCTTGTCGACGCACACGTGCACGTCACCGCGTTCGACCTGCCCTCGCCGCTCAAGGGCGAGGCGCGCATCGAGCCGGAGGTCAAGCACCACTTCGTGGCGGCCGGACTTCGGGAGATGCTGCGCCATGGGAATCACCACCCTTCGTGATGTCGGCGCCTTCGGGGACGACCTTCTGCACGCGCGGCGCGCCGTCGAGCTCGGCGCGCTTGCAGGACCGCGTGTACTCGCATGCGGACGCATCCTCTCCGCGACCTCGCCGGGCGGCGCGCACTTCACGGACATGTATCGTGAGGCCGACGGCGCGGACGAGATGCGCAAGGCGGTGCGGGAGCAGATTCGCAGGGGCGCGGACTTCATCAAGGTCATGACGACCGGCGCGCGCTCCGTGGCGCTCGAAGATCCCGAGCCGGCGCAGATCACCCGTGCGGAGATAGCCACGATCGTCGAGGAGGCGCACCGGATGGGCTTCCGCGTCGCGGCGCACTGCGAGGGCCTCGACGGAACGCGACTCGCAATCGAGGAGGGGGCCGACACCATCGAGCACGGGCTGGAGCTGCACCGGGCACCCGACCTGCTCGAAGAGCTCGCCGAGTCCGGGCGGATCCTCGTGCCGACGCTCTCGTGCTTCTTCGACCTCTCGGAGACGCACGCGTGTCTCTGGTCGCCGCCGCTCGTGGAGCTAGCCAAGCGTCAGCGTGAGGAAGCACACCTCACGCTGACGGCGGCCCGAGCGGCCGGAGTCCGCATGGCGATGGGCTTCGACTCGATGCCGAACGGCCAGAGCGCGCTCCAGCTCGTGCGCATGCGAGACGCGGGGCTGACTTCCATGGAGGCGATTGTGGCTGGGACCTCGGTTTCCGCGGACGCGTGCGGGCTGGGCGACCAGATCGGCACGATCGAGGAGGAAAAGCTCGCCGATCTCGTCGTCGTGGAAGGAGATCCGCTGGAGAATCCGCGACTGCTGCTCGACCGCGAGAGCATCTGGCTCGTCGTCCAGGCAGCGCGGCCCGTTGCCGGTGCGGCACTGGAGACCTCGGACTTCTAGCTTCCCGTATCCCAGACGGCGTGGAGGGCCGGCGGCTTGCGGAAGACTAGACCCACAGGCGCCGACGGCTGCGCGGGATCCAGGCGCAGGCGAGGGAGGCGCTCCAGCAGCCGTCGAATCGCCGTATGGGCTTCGAGGCGCGCGAGATGCATGCCGATGCAAACGTGCGGGCCGTGGGCGAAGGCGATCTGGTGTCTGGCGTTCTCGCGCCGGACGTCGAAGCGGTGCGGGTCCGGAAAGAAGCGTGGGTCGCGGTTCGCACCGGCGAGCGAGACCCTGACGAGCTCCCGCTCGCGGATCGAGGCTCCGCCGATGTGGACGTCGCGCGTCGCGTAGCGGTCGACGACCGCGGCCGCCGGCTCGAGCCGAAGCGACTCCTCGATCGCGTTCTGCAAGACGCTCGGATCCGCTCGCACGAGCTCGAGCTCCGCCGGATGCGAGAGCAGGTGCAGCAGAGCGTTGGCAATCATGCCCTCCGTCGTCTCGATTCCCCCGAACAGGAGCACGGCGACGTTCGAAACGACCTCGGCACGCGTGAGACCACCTGCGTCCCCCGCGGCCGCCGCCACGAGCGACGAGGAAGGATCGCGCTCGAGCACCGGCTCGACGCTCGCGCGGAGCGCCGCAAACGCTTCACGGCCGGCTGCCGACAAGGGCTGGCCCGCCGTGATTTGCGTGACCGCATCGACGATGGTGTCGTACCAACCGAGCACTCGCTCCGTGTCCGTATTCGCCAGGCCCAGCGTGTGCACCATCACCTGGGCGGCAAGCGGTCCGGCGAGACTCCGCCGCAGCTCGGCGGAGCCGGCGGGCTCGATCGCGTCGATGAGACGATCGGTCTCGGACTCCACGAACGCCGTGAATCGCTCGCGAACGGCGTCGAGCCGGAACGGTCGCCCGAACGGGTCACGGTGACGGCCGTGCTCCGCGCCGTCGCGGGTCAGCATGCTCGGCCCGACGACCTGACCCGTCGAGAAGCGTGGGTCGTCGACGGTGAACGTCTCCGGGTCGCGCATGACGAGCAGCGCGAGCTCGCGCCGCGTGACGAGCCAACCGTCGAGAACGGGAAGCCAGGAGACGGGCTCGTGCTCGCACAGGCGAGCCAAGAGCGGATGTGGATCGGCCTCGAGCTCCGCAATCGTGGCGGACGCCCCGATCGGGAACGCGGCGCCTCGGATCGTCTCAACCAACGACGGGAAACATGGGCTGCTGCTGCAAGGCGTCGCCCGCCGGAACTCGCCTGAGCCCCAGCATGCGGTCGATCACCATGTTCTGGAACCGATGCACCGGCTCCTCGAACCGGTAGCACATACGCCCGCCCGTGTACGCGGGGTCGATCACACCCTGCTGCACGCGCTCGACGATGGCGATGTCCTCCCGGTTCACCTCGTCCCAGAACGCCAGCAGCGCGGCCGCCTCCTCCTCGATCGACTCCCCGGCACCCGCAATGGACTCGGGGTGGGAGAGCAGATACGTGACCTCCTTCGTCCACCCGGCGGCGGTCGGTCGGGTGAGCATGAGGAACGTGTGGTTGGGCAGCGCGTTGAGCGCGACGTTCGGGAAGAGCCAGGCGAAGCGCGCGCTCGACGCGTCGTCTTCGTCGAGTGTCGAGAGCGCCGGTAGGCCCTGCCAGCCCCCGTCGTCGGTGTTCGCGGCGATCAGCGACGTGCAGAACCCGATGTACATGCCAGTTCCTTGCCAGCGGTGGTGGGCCTTGAGCGGAGAGACCCTGACGAGCCCCGGATGCACCCAGGGCAGGTGGTAGTACTCCATGAAGTTCTCGCCGACGAGCTTCCAGTTGGCAGCGATCTCGTACTCGACGCGCCGCAGCAGGCGCTGCTCGGCGAGCCGGTAGCCGGCGAGCCGTTCCGGCAGGTCACCCAGCTCCTCGGAGAGGGGAGACACCTCGTCGTCGAGGCAGACGAACACGAGGCAGCCCCACGACTCCACCCGAACCGGGTGCAGCCCGTAGTCGGCCTTGTCGAACGAGCGCACGCCAGAAATGTCGAAGGCGTCCTCTTGATCGACCGGGATACCGGCCTCCAGCGTGAACAGCGGGGTGCCGAGCAGGACCCCGTCCAGGTCGTACGCCCAGGCGTGGTAGGGACACTGGAAGAATCGCTCGACCGTGCCGGTCTCGGCTTCGCACAGCCTCGTACCCCGATGGCGGCAGACGTTGTGGTGCGCTCGCAACTCGCCTTCGCGATTCCGGCAAACGATGAGCGAGCGCCCCGCGACCTCGACGACGACGTAGCGCCCGGGCTCGGCAACCTCGTCCGTGACGCACACCGGGACCCACGAGCGCGCGAAGACTCGCTCGAGCTCGAGAGCGTGGAACTCGGACGACGTGTACGCGTCGGGAATCAGCGTCGATGCCTGATCGACGGGCAGCCGCGTCGCCCGGTACGTCTCCTCGAGGGCGAAGGCGGCAGGGGCGAGCGGGCGCTGTGGGTTACCCTGTGGGCCTGGCACGGTTTTACGTTTCTCGTCTTGCATTGTGGCGGAGGACCGGGAAAGCTAGCCCTCTGCATATCTTCGAGTAGGGAGAGGAGCTTCATGCGTTATCCCAACGAAGAGATCGAGAACTACCGTCGAGGCGCTGGTGAGCTCGAGAACGAGCTGATCGACGAGTACCGGGCGGGCACGCTGACACGCAAGGAGCTGATTCAGCGCGGCTCCGTGCTGGGAATGTCGATCCCGCTGCTCGGACTGCTCGGCGGCACCGCCGAGAGGGCATTCGCCGCTCCGATGGCAGTAGGTCAGCGCGGCGGCAGAATCCGGATCGGTACCGCCTCCATCGACGCGTCGCTGGAGCCGCCGCTACTTCAGACGCTCGCAGCGATCAGCGTTACCCAGATCTCCGGCGAGCAACTCGTCTACGCCGACAAGAACGCAGTCCTCCGGCCACGTCTGGCAACGTCGTGGAAACCGTCCCGCGGCGGACGGTCGTGGACGTTCCAGATCCGGCGCGGCGTCAGGTTCCACGACGGCAAACCCATGACAGCCGACGACGTCGTTGCGACCTTCAGGCGACTACTCGGGCCGGACTCGCAGGCCCAGTCCTCCTACAAAGGCGTGATCGACTCCGTGCGGAAGGTCGGCCCGAACGCGGTGCGCTTCGATCTCGAGGCGCCGAACGGTCTCTTCCCCTACCTCACAGGGCAGATGACTTACCAGTCGATCATCTTGCCGCGAAGCTACAAGATGCCGACGGATCTCTCGAAGCCGGGCGAGTTCACGAGCAAGATGAACGGCACCGGTCCGTTCCGCCTCAAGGAGAACCGCGGACCGGGCGGTATCAGCTGGGAGGCCAACCCCACGTACTGGGGCGGACGCCCGGCGCTCGACGAGGTCGACATGCAGATCCTCGACGACCAGGCCCGTGTGACGGCGCTCCAGAGCGGGCAGATCGACCTCGCCGTGCAAGTGACGTACGAAGGCGCGCGGCAGCTGCAACGGGCGGGAAAAAAGGTGCTCCCGATCCGAGTTGCGAATCATCGCTACCTGAACATGAACGTCACGAAGGAGCCCTTCAACGACGTCCGCGTTCGCCAGGCGATCGCGCTCGCGTTGGATCGTCCAGGCCTGGCGCGTGGACTGTGGGGTCAATACGCCGAGGTGGGCAACGACAGCCCGATGTGGCCCGGCTACCCGTACACGGCGAAGGTGCCTCAACGCAAGAGAGATCTCGAGCGGGCGCGGGCACTGCTTCGCGCAGCGGGGAAGGAAAACCTCAAGGTCACCCTCACGTGCTATCGCGGCTTCGAGATGGCCGATTACGCGCAGCGTGTCTCGCAGGCTCTGAGGCAGATCGGAATCGACTGCGACGTGAAGGTGTTCACGAGCGTGCAGTACTTCGACGGCGTGAGCTTCGGCGCCAACGGCAAGCTCGCACCTTGGCTCGCGACCGACTTCGGCATCGTCGACTATGGCGGTCGTCCCGTTCCGACTACGTACTTGAACGCGGGGCTGAAGTCGGGAGGCGTGTGGAACTCGGCCCGCTACAAGAGCAAGGCGTTCGACCGGATCCTTGCGAACTTCATCGGAGCCCCGGATCTCGCGGGACAGAGAAAGTACGCGAAGCAGTTGCAGACCCAGCTGCTGAAAGACACGCCGGTGATCTACGCGTACTTCTACAACTTCATCGCCGCGACCGGAGCCAACGTGCGGGGCTATGTCCCCGGCGGGATGGCGGACATCAACCTCCGCGGCGTGACGATCAGGTAGACCATCGACCAGGGGACGCCGGCCTCCCGTCGGCGTCCCCGCTACCTTCGCCCCGCCTCCGATGCTTCGCTACGTCCTGAACCGCGTCGCCCTCGGGCTCGTCTCGCTCCTGCTTCTGAGCATGATGATCTTCGTCGCGGCCCAAGTGCTGCCGGGAAACCCGGGACGCATCGTGCTCGGACGCGAGGCAACCCCGAACGCGGTGGAGCAGTTCAACCATGCGCTCGGTGTCGACCGGCCGCTGCCCGTTCGCTACGCCGACTGGTTGTCGGACGCGGTCCGCGGCGACTTCGGCGCCAACTACACCGACGGGCGGGCTGTGACCGACGACCTTGTTCCGGCGTTGCAGCGGTCACTCTTCCTGGCCGTCTACGCCTTCATACTCTGCATTCCGATCAGCATCCTCGCCGGAGTCATCGCCGCCCTGCGGCGAGGGAGGCCGACCGATCGTGCGATCACCGTCACTGGTCTCTCGCTCGCGGTCATTCCCGAGTTCGTCCTCGGCGCAATTCTCGTCACGCTCCTCGGGCCGGCGTTCCTGAACTGGTTCCCGGGAATCGCGGGAGCGCTCATCGATGCCTCGTTCGTGACGAAGGTGGACTCCCTCTTCATGCCCGCTCTCGCCCTCGCGCTCGTCCTGTTCGGCTACATCGCGCGGATGGCACGCGCAGGGACGATGGAGGCGCTCGACGCCGATTTCACCCGCACCGCAACCCTGAAGGGGCTCAAGCAGCGGCAGGTGATGGTGCGGCACGTCCTCCGGAACGGCCTCCTCCCGACGATCGCGGTCATTTCCACCCAGGTCGGCTACCTGTTCGGCGGTATCGTCGCGATCGAGAAGCTGTTCGGCTATCCCGGAATCGGCTTCCTTACCGTCACGTCGGCGCAGATCAAGAACTTCCCGATGCTGCTCGCCTGCGTGCTCGTGATCGGCGTCATCTACTTCGTTGCGACGCTCGCAGGCGATCTCTTGACCGCCGCGCTCAACCCCCGGGTCCGGCTCGCGAGACAGTCGTGACCGAGGCTCGCCCATGAGCTCCCCGCAGCTACCCGTTGTGGTCGAGGGCGCGCCGCCGCTCTCGCCGAAGCCGCTCGACACCCCACAGCGCGTCCGCCGCGAGACGCTCCGCCTGATCCTCCGCTCGCCGACGTTCATCATCGGCGCGATCGTCACCTTGTTTTGGGTGACCTGCGCGTTCCTCGGCTACCAGATAGCGCCCTACCATCCGATCGACGAGTCCTTCGGGTTCAGCTACGAGTCACCGTCGTGGAACCATCCCTTCGGGCTGGATCGGGTCGGGCGGGACATCTTCTCGCGCGTCATCGTGGGCGCACGCAGCGTGATCGAGGTCGCCCCGGCGGCGAGTCTCCTCGGCGTCACGCTGGGGTCACTCCTCGGACTGCTCATGGGCTACTTCTCAGGCTGGGTGGACAACATCATCGGACGCGTAATCGACGCGATTCTCGCCGTCCCGTTCATCGTCTTCGGGATTCTCCTCTTGACCGCTCTCTCGGGCACCTCGGAGGGAATCAGCGTCTCGTCGCTGAAGCTGGTCGTCGTCATCGGCCTCGCCTTCATGCCGATCGTCGCGCGTACGGTGCGGTCGGCGGTACTCGTCGAACGCGACCTCGACTACGTGCAGGCGGCCAAGCTGCGGGGCGAGCGACCGCCGTACATCATGCTCGTGGAGATCCTTCCGAACGTCATGGGCCCGATCGTCGTCGAGGCGACGGTGCGACTGGGCTACGCGGTCTTCGCGGTCGCGACACTCGCGTTCCTGGGCTACGGGCCGCAGCCGCCGTCGCCCGATTGGGGGCTCCAGATCGCGGAGCAGTACTCCGACATCTCGCTCGCCTGGTGGGCGATCGTGTTCCCGGCGCTCGCGATCGCTTCGCTCGTGGTCGCAATCAACCTGATCGCCGACACCGTGCAGCAGGTGCTGGATCAATGAATGTCGCGGCCCCAGTAGAGCCGGACGCCGCCGCGCTGGCGCTCCGCGACGTCGAGATCGTATATCGCGTACGCGGTCGCGATCGCGAGGTCCTGCGAGGCGTGACCCTGACGATCGAGAAGCAGGGCAGCTACGGGCTCGTGGGCGAGTCCGGCTGCGGCAAGTCGACGGCCGCGCTTTCAATCGTCCGCTATCTGCCACGAAACGGCCGGGTCACGCGGGGCTCGATCCAGGTGGCAGGACGAGACGTGCTCAAGCTCCGCGGCGAGAGCCTTCGACGGTATCGGCGCGACGCGGTCTCGATGGTGTACCAGAACCCCGGGAGCGCGCTCAATCCGGCATTGCGTGTTGGACGTCAGGTCGCAGAGGTGTTCGCGCTCCGCGGTGCTGACCGCAGCGGGGCTCGCGAGCGCTCGCTTGCGGTACTGCGCGAGGTGAACATCGCCGATCCCGTCTCCGTGCTCCGGCGCTACCCACATCAGCTCTCCGGAGGGATGCAGCAACGGGTAATCATCGCCATGGCCCTCGCCACGAACCCGGAGCTGCTCATCCTCGACGAGCCGACGACGGGGCTCGACGCAACCGTCGAGGCGGAGGTGCTCGACCTGATCGGCGAGCTCCAGGAGCGATTCTCGACCGCGGTGCTCTTCATCAGCCACAACCTCGCAGTCATCCGCAAGACGTGCGAGCGCGTGGGCGTGCTGTACGCGGGCGAGCTCGTCGAGGAGGGGCCGACCGAGGAGATCCTCCAGAATCCCAGCCACCCGTACACGGTGGGACTCCTGCGCTGCATCCCCCGGGGAGGCCTGCGGAAGGACCGCGGCAAGCTCGACACGATCCCCGGCTTCCTCCCGCCGATCGGCGTTGACCTCCCCGCCTGCGTGTACGTCCATCGTTGCGCGCTCGCCGAGGAAATCTGTCGCGTCGAGAAGCCCGCCGACTATCGCGTCGGGGAGACGCACATCAGCCGCTGTCACTTCCACGACCGCGCGCAAGAGCTTCCGCGCGCGACCGATCCGACCCCGGCGCCCGGCGTGGGCATCGACCGCCTCGCGATCCCGCTCCTGCGGGTGGATCACCTGACCAAGACGTTCAACCAGGACGGCCACGAGATCAAAGCGCTCGCGGGCGTTTCGGCGGTGCTCTGGCCCGGCGAGACCCTGGGTCTCGTCGGCGAGTCCGGAAGCGGCAAGACGACGTTCGCGCGCACGTTGCTCGGGCTCGTCGAGCCGACCGCGGGCACTGTGGAGATCGACGGCAACCTGATGCCGCCGAAGCTCGGGGAGCGCTCAGCGGCCGACGTGGCAGCGCTTCAGATCGTGTTTCAGAATCCCGACTCGGCGCTCAACCGGCGCCACACCGTCCGGCGGATGCTGAAGCGCACGCTCGGCAAGCTCGCGCACGTCGGCGGCGGCGACGCCGAACGGCGGGCTCAGGAGCTCGTCGAGTCGGTTCGCCTCCCCGAACGCGCGCTCTCGTCTCGGCCGACCGGTCTTTCCGGGGGGCAGAAGCAGCGCGTTGCAATCGCCCGAGCGTTTGCTGGGAACCCACGACTCGTCGTCTGCGACGAGCCGACGTCCGCGCTCGACGTCTCGGTGCAGGCTGCGATCCTGAACCTGCTCGTCGACCTCCAGACGTCGAACCGGACGAGTTACGTGTTCATCAGCCACGACCTCGGCGTCGTGAGCTACCTCTCGGATCGAATCGCCGTTCTCTACCTCGGGCGGCTGATGGAGCTCGGCCCTGCGGAGACCGTGTTCTCTCCGCCGCACCATCCGTACACGGAGGCGCTGCTCTCGGCGGTGCCGACGATCGAGGGAGAACAGCGCACGCGGATCGATCTCGAGGGCGACATCCCCTCGGCGGCCGATCCGCCAACCGGGTGCGTCTTCCACACGCGGTGCCCGCGCTTTCTGGGCGAAGTCTGCGTCGAGCAGGAGCCCCCGCTCGCGGAGGTGGAGC
The DNA here is from genome assembly GCA_013698195.1 of Actinomycetota bacterium. Lineage (GTDB taxonomy): Bacteria > Actinomycetota > Thermoleophilia > Gaiellales > Gaiellaceae > GMQP-bins7. The sequence continues at coordinate 9,332 of JACCVK010000236.1, forward strand.
CGGAGCACTTCATCCGCTGCCACATCCCGATCGACGAGCTGCGCCTGATACAGAAAACCGCGCCGCCCGCCGAACGAGTGCCGGTCGAGCTGCCCGGCTAGCCATCCTCGCCGACGATCAACACCAGCTTGCCGGTGAATGCCTTGCCGACGAAGTCTTGCTGAGCCTGGACGATTTCCCGCAAGGGGTACGAC